>NZ_NCAS01000018.1:0-126577 GCF_002255515.1 Acidiphilium sp. 20-67-58
GGGGGCATGCCCCCAACCCCGTTGCCATCACATCAACCCTCAGCCATCAAAGCAAAGGACTCTACTTCTGAACGGTACCAATCAGGGGTGCACGTCAAGCGCGATCGCGTCGCTGGCGAGTGTGGCGTTTGTCACGCTTTCGCCCTGCCGCGCCCGCTGGGTTTCCCGGCACGCCGCCACCCGGGCGGCCACGATCGCGCTGCTCTCGCCCGGCGGCGCGCGCATCAGCTCCGCCGGGCTTGCCGGTGCGATCTCGATCACGAGGTCGATCCGGTCGAGCAGCGGCCCGCTGATCCGGCCCTGATAGTCCTCGCCGCAACGCGGCGCGCGGCCGCAGGCGCGCGCGGCGTCGAACAGGTGGCCGCAGCGGCATGGATTCATCGCCGCCACCAGCTGGAAGCGGGCCGGGTAGGTAACATGCGCCGCCGCCCGTGCGACCGTGGTTCTCCCGGTCTCCAGCGGCTGGCGCAGCGCCTCGAGTGCCGCGCGCGGGAATTCCGGAAACTCGTCGAGGAACAGAACCCCCCGATGGGCGAGTGAAATCTCGCCGGGCCGTGCCCGATTGCCCCCGCCGGCGATCGCCGCCATGCTGGCCGAGTGGTGCGGCTCGCGGAATGGGGGGCGCGTCACCAGCTCTCCTTCGCTCAGCAACCCGGCGACGGAGTGAACCATGCTCACCTCCAATGCCTCGCGCGGCGTCAGGCCGGGGAGCAGCCCCGCCAATCGCCCCGCGAGCATCGATTTCCCACCTCCCGGAGGGCCGATCATGAGCAGATTGTGCTGCCCCGCCGCGGCGATTTCGAGTGCCCGCCGCGCGCCCTCCATGCCGCGCACATCGGCGAGATCCGGCTGGTCGCCCGCGGGCTGCAATCGCCCGCGCGCAGGCCGTTCGAGCAGCGCCTCGCCCCGGAAATGGTTGATCAGCCCGAGCAGGTCGGCCGGCGCCAGCACGCCGATCTCGCCGGCCCAGCCGGCTTCCGGCCCCTGCGATGCCGGGCAGATCAGCCCGAGGTCGCGCCCTCCCGCGGCGATCGCCGCCGGCAACACGCCGGCCACCGGCGCGAGCCGCCCATCGAGCGACAACTCGCCGATCGCGGCAAAGCCGGCCATCTCCTCCGCCGGCAGCACATCCATCGCCGTGAGCACGCCGAGCGCAATTGGCAGATCGAAATGGCTTCCCTCCTTTTGCAGGTCAGCCGGGGCTAGGTTCACCAGGATGCGTTTTGCCGGCAGTGCCAGGCCCATCGCGGTGAGTGCCGCGCGCACCCGCTCGCGCGATTCCGCCACCGCCTTGTCGGCCAGCCCGACGATGAGGAACACCGGCAGCCCGGATGCGATCTGCACCTGGACCTCGACCGGCTGCGCTTCGATTCCCGCGAAGGCGAAGCTCTGGATGCGGGCGATGCTCACGCCGCCGCCCCGGTGAGAAATCCTTCGCGCCGGAGGCTCAGCCAGCCGGCCTTGCCGATGATGACGTGGTCGTGCAGCGTCACATCCAGCAGGGCAACGGCGCGTTGAACCTCCTTTGTCATCTCGATGTCGTCGCGCGAGGGAGAGGGATCGCCGCTCGGATGGTTGTGCACGATGATGAGCGCCGTTGCGCCCGTCTCGACCGTCCGCCGCACCACCTCGCGGACATAGACCGGTGTGTGGTTCACCGTCCCGCGCGAGGCGACCTCGTCGGCCACCAGCCGGTTGCGGTTGTCGAGATACAGAACGCGGAACTGCTCCACCGTCTCGCGCGCCATGGCCATGGTGAGATAGTCGATCAGCAGCTCCCAGTCGTTGAGCAGCGGCGCGCTGGCCAGTTCGGTTCGCGCCAGACGGATGGCGGAGGCCTGCACCAGCTTGATCGCGGCGACGCTGTGCTGCCCGAGGCCCGGTGTTGCGAACAGTGTCTCCGGCGCGGCGGCGAGCACGCCGGCATAGGAGCCGAACCGGTTGATCAGCGCCTTGGCCAGAGGCTTGGTATCTCCCTTCTTGAAGGCGAGGAAAAGCAGCATCTCCAGCAACTCGTAATCGGCCAGCGACTCGGCGCCGCGGCCGAGCAGCCTGTCGCGCATCCGGCCGCGATGGCCCTGCGGCCCGGTGCTGGAAAACGGCGCATCCGGCGCCGGCGCTGGATCGAACGTGTCGCGTTCCGCCATCCCGCGCGGCCGCAGAGCGGCTTCGGGAAACGCTCCGGCGTTGGGCCGGCGAATCGCGCGGAATAGTTTTTCCAGCAAATGCGCGAAACCTTCCTCAATAATACACGCGAAGGTTGAATATTAACGATTGATTGACCGGCTTGTCCAGTATCTTCCGATCCCTGGCTCATACCGGTGCGCGGGGATGGCTTGCGCCCCTGCGGGCGGCACAGATAGAAGATCGTCACGGTCGCCACCGGCGGCCGCCATCCAGCCCCGGAGACGTCCATGAGCCGCATCATTCGCACCGAAGCGAACGAAATCCTTTCCAAAGCCGTCGAATATCATGGCTTCGTCTACACCCAGGGTGTGGTCGCGGCGGATCCCTCGGGCGACATCACGGCGCAGACCCGCGACGTTCTGGCCCAGATCGACGCGCTGCTCGAACAGCACGGCACCGACAACACGCGCCTTTTGCAGGCTCAGATCTGGCTGAAATCGATCGATGACCGCGCGGCGATGAACACGGTGTGGTCGGCCTGGCTGCCGGAGGGTGGTGCGCCCGTGCGCGCCTGTGTCGAGGCGAAGCTTGCCGACCCGCGCCTGCTGGTCGAGATCATGGTCGTCGCCTGCCGCTGAGCTTCGCTCAAATTACCGAAAATTGCACTTCGCGCCGGGTGAATGCAAGATTTTCACCCGGCGTTAGCAATTTCGCGGTAAATTGATGTTTGTGACACCGGCGAAACATTAAATTCTCATCGTGTGTGACATTTTTGCTTGCCCCAAGGGTTGCATTAATCGCAGTCCCCCCGTAACAGGAATGCAAGTCATGCGTGGCTTGAAATAATTTTACGGGGTTTCTGCGTGGGTGATGTGCCTGTCGTCCCGAGCAAGAACGATCCCGCAGATGGCTGTTTGGATTGCGGTTTTTTTGTGTTCGATTGCGCCATGGGGGTCGGAAAGGTGAACGAGGCATGAGAACGTGCGTGACGAATTTGAATGGAGTGTTACGCATCGTCGGCGGCGTTTCGTCCGTCATGCTTTGCACGCAAATCGCTCATGCCAAGGCGACTCGTGTTATTGATATCTCTGTAACACGGCCCACCAAGCCTCCCGTCCGCAAAATCGCCGCCCGTCACACCCCCGTCCATCACGCCAGTGTGCCAGCCGCACAGCCGGTCAAGGTCCACCACGTTGCCGCTCATGTCGCACAGCCGCATGTCGCCGTTGCCCACGTCGCGCCGGTCCGGCACACCGCCGTTCATGTTGCACAGCCGCATGTGGCTGTTGCCCATGTCGCGCCGGTCCAACACGCCGTCGTGCATTTCGCCCCGGCGCATCGCGAGATCGTGCACGCGGTTGTTCGCCATGTCGCCGTGCGTCATCCGGCTGAAGCGCATCATGTCGTTGTGCGTCATGTCGCTGAACGCCGCCCGGTGGAAGCACATCACGCAGACGCACATCATGTCGTGATCCGCCACGTCGTCGAGCGCCGCCCGGTCGAGACGCATCACACTGTCATTCGTCATGTCGCCGCCCGGCGGATGGTCGACCATCCGCCGGTCGTTCACCATGTCGTGCTGCATGAAGCCCGCAGCTTCCGCGTGCACTATCCGCACCGGCTCGCCAGCAGCCATGGCGGCTATCGCTGGTGCGTGCCCTACGCCCGGGTTGCCTCGCATATCGACATCAAGGGCGATGCGTTCCTGTGGTGGGCCGAAGCGGCTGGCCGCTATGCCCGCGGCCATCGGCCTGAAGCGCGCGCTGTGCTCAACTTCCGCCCGACCGGCCGCATGCCGCTTGGCCATGTCGCCGTCGTCGCGAAGGTGATCAACAGCCGTGAGGTTCTGGTCAACCAGGCGAACTGGATCCCCGATACCGTCTCCCACGACGTTCCGGTAATCGATGTCTCACCGCACAACAACTGGACCGAGGTGAGGGTCGCACTCGGCAATGGCCGGTTCGGCATGACCTATCCGACCTACGGGTTCATCTACGACCAGGCGCCGAGCAACGTTGTCTACGCCAGCAATGGCGGGACCGAGGTTGCCGAGGCGCCGGTTGCCCACAAGATCCGCCTGACCGCGCCGAACCGCAAGCTGCGCTGATCGCGCCGCGTTTCAGCCCGGCATGTGCCGGGCCAGTGCGAGAAAATCTTCCGGCGTCAGGGTTTCCGCCCGGCGAGATGGGTCGATCCCCACCGATTCAGCCAATGCTGCGCCGCCTAAAGCCTTCAGCGAGCCCCGCAGCATCTTGCGCCGCTGGCCGAATGCCGCCGCGCTCACCCGTTCCACCCTTGCCAGCAGCGCGGCCGGCAACTGGTCTTCATGCGGCACCAGCCTGACAATGGCAGAATCCACCTTCGGCGGCGGTGAGAACGCGCCCGGCGGCAGCGTGAGCACGATCGCGCCGCGCACCGTCAGTGCCGCCAGCACCGCGAGACGACCGTAAGCCGCACTGCCCGGGGCGGCCACGATTCGCTCCGCGACCTCGCGCTGGAACATCAATGTCATCGAACGGAATTCCGCCGCCTGGTGCAGCCAGCGGAGCAGCATCGCCGTGCCGGCGTTATAGGGCAGGTTGGCGACGATCGCCCGCGGTCCTGGCACCTCGGCGGCAAGATCGATGTCGAGCGCATCCCCCTGGATGATCCGCAGCCGTCCCGGATATGCCGTCACGAGTTCCGTCACTGCCCCTACCGCGCGCGGATCGAGCTCGATCGCCGTCACGCTGGCAGCGCCGCTGGCCAGGAGCGCCCGCGTCAGCCCGCCTGGGCCGGGGCCGACCTCGATGACGTTCACCCCGTCGAGCGGCCCGGCCAGCCGCGCGATCCGCGCCAGCAGGTCGGGGTCGAGCAGGAAGTGCTGGCCGAGTGCCCGCTTCGCCGAAAGCCCGTGCCGCGCGATCACGTCGCGCAGCGGTGGCATCTCGCTCATGACGCGCTGTGGAAGGTCCGGATCACGGCATTGCGGTGCAGCGTATCCATCAGCCGCTGCGATTCCAGCGATACCCGCCGGTTGATCAGCATCTCCGCGATCGTCTTGCTGTCCGGCAGGCCGATCTTCACTGTCTGCCGCTTGCAGACCATGACGATGGCGATCCCCTTGCTGGAGACCAGCGGCTGGCTGGCCTGGCCCAGCGGCAGGGTGGCGAGAAGCTGGCGGAACGCCGCCGGGCGAACCGTCGTGAGATCGACCGGGCCGGGATTCGATTTCTGCACATTCCCCGCCGCCGCGTTCGCCGCCTCGACATCGGCGCAGCTATGCAGAGAACCGCGCACCGCATTTGCGTGCTGCAACACGCCGAGCTGCTGCGCGTTCGGCTGGCCGCCGGCAAAGGGGGTGGCGAAGGGCAGGAACGCCTCGCGGATCGACAGTTCGGTCTTGTCGCCCTCGCCGAACTTGCGGATCCCGAGCTGGTTGACGATCTCGAAACCGCCCGCTACCCGCACCGGATCGCTGATTGCCCCGACCGGCATCTGCTCGACAATGCGCCGCACTGCCGGATCGAGCAGATCCGGCTCCACCCAGCCTCGGTCGCCGCCGGTCAGCGCGCTTTGCCCCTGGCTGAACTGCGCCGCAACCACCGGGAACGCCGCCCCGCCGCGCAGCTGCCGGATCACCACATCGGCAAAATGTCGTGCTCCCGCCGCATCCTGCGGGTTTTCCACCGGGATGAAGATTTCCGCGATGTGATACTGCGTCGTGCCGATTTGCCGCTTCATCGCCGCCGCTTCCGCGGCAATGTCTTCCGGTGTCGGCCGCAGATCGGCGCCGAGCTTCTTGCGCAGCACATCGGTCCAGCCGATCTGGGTGCGGAACTGGTTGACCAGCGTCGAGAGCGGCACCCCGGCGGCGGCGAGCTTCTTCTGCAACGTGCCGGGCGGCAGGTGGTTCGCCGCATTCACCCGCTGCAACGCGGCGGCGATCTTGTCCTCCGGCACCACCACCTTGTTCTGTTCGATTGCCTGCAACTGCAGGGCCTGGTCGATCAGTTCGCGGGTGATCTGCGGACGGAGCCGCTGGAGCGTGTCCGATCCGGTCGGCAGGCCGGCGGAGAGGGCGAAGAGCCGCGTGCGCGCAGCGACATCGGCATTGGTGATGACGGTGCCGTTCACCACGGCGGCGATGCTCGCGGTTTGCGCGCGCGCCGGCGTTCCGGGTGCGAGCAGGCCTGCGGCAAGGCCGATCAGGGCCGCGTAAGAGACGAACGATTTCATAGGGCGCTGAATCCGATATTCCCGAGTGTCTTGAGCGTGACGGTGATCAGCAGCGTCGTCGTGCCGTGATCGTAGTTGTAGGAGGTGAAGTTGCGATAGAAATTGAAGCTCACGGCGGTGCACTCGTTCTGCCAGACGGCGCCGATCGTGGCATTGTCGAACCGGCCGGTGGCAAGATTGCGCTGCACCCCGGCCGAGATCGACCAGTGCGGCACCAGCGTGGTCGAAACGCCGAGCGTCACTTCCCGCTGCGCCACGAAATACTGAGCGGGAGGCGTGGCCGACTGGGTGAACAGCGAATAGGGGTTGGTCGTACTGTAGAAATACCCGGCCGAGGCGCGCAGGCTGGGCGGCCCGAAGGTCGCATAGCTGTCGATCATCTGGGTGGAGAGATCGCGATGCGACAGCCGGGTGCGGTAGGTCAGGCTGAGCCAGCGCGCCGGCGCGATCGTCGCCCGCCCCACCACGTCCGAATAGTGCCCGCCGAGCCCGCTCTCCGCCGGATAAAGCTTCGAGGTTTCAAAAGCGTAGGACTGGCCGATCATCCCGCTCGCCGAGGCGCCGCCCGGCAAAAGCCAGCTCCCCTGTAGCGCGTAGTCGACCCGTGCGCCGCCGGCGAAACGGTCGATACCGCCAAAGCGTTGCAGGCTGAACAGGTTCGCGTCGGTAAACTGGAAGTCGAGACTGTCCTCGTTCGGGATCGTCGTCGTCTGTCCGAGCCCGTAGACCGGTGCAGCCACCAGCTGCACCCGCGGCTCGATGATCTGGGTGCCCCAGCGTCCGGCGTCGCGCTCCAGCGGCCAGGCGAACGACACCGCGCCGATCGGGATCGCGCGTGCGGTCTGCGATGTGGTGAGCGGCGAGTAGTTCGGCTGCAGGTTGAGCTTGTCCGCCGAATACCCGGCGGCGATCAGCCGCACCCGCGCGTCCACCAGCAGCCCGTCCGGCCCCTGCCGCGGCAGGTCGTAATTCGCGATCATCGCGACGCGCCGCGTCTGCGTGCCGACCTGGCGCAGGACATTGAAGGCGTTGGCGGTGAGCGAGAACCGCCCGCCCCAGCTGTCCGCCTGCCCGTCATAGCTGTAGCGGGCATAGGGCAGCACGATCGGCAGCCGGTTCTGGCTGATCGAGGCGACGAGACCCTGGTAGGTCTCCGCCTCGATCCGCGCGTAGGAACCGCGGCCGAACCCTTCCAGCCAGGCGTTGGACGCGAGGTAGGCGAGGTTGGGCAGATACCGGAAATCGTTGAGATACTGCGCGCTCGATGTGCGGTTATAGCTGAAGCCGGCGCGCCAGGAGCGGTTGAGGTCGAACGTGCCGTTGGCGAAGATCGAGTCGGAAATCCCGCCGCGGTCGGCATAGCGGTCGTGCCCGCCGGAGACGTTGACGCTCAGCTTGCCGTCATTGAAGGCCCGGCGATATTTCAGGTCGAGCACCGGCCCCGCCTTGGTCGCGACGATCGGGACGATCGTCACGTCCTGGCTCTTGCCGAGGTCCCAGAAATACGGCGTGGCGATGAAGCTGCCGACATGGGTCGAGCCGCCGAAACTCGGGATCAGCAGCCCGCTCTGCCGCTTCACCGAAGGGTCGGGCTGGGAGAGATAGGGCAGCCAGAACACCGGCACGCCATAAATCTGGATCTGCGCGTCGTGATACTCGATCACCTTGTGCTGCAGGTCTTCCACCGCCTGGCGGGCGCGGATCTGCCACAGCGGCGGCGCCGTCGGGTCGCTCTTGCAGAGATTGCAGGTGGAATAGACCGGCTTGGAAAGTTCCTCGATCACCCCGCCATAGCGCCGCGCGCCGTTCGCCACCATGCGGCCGTTCTGCGCGAGGATCGACGCCACGTCGTGCAGCACCGCGTTCTTCATGCCCTGCGACAGAGCGGCATGGCGCGCGAACACCACCGCGCCGTCCGGCTCGATCATCACCACATGACCGGACGCGACCGCCGTATTGTGCCGCCGGTCGATCTCGACGCGGTCGGCCTGCAGCACGTGGCCGTCCTGCCACGCCTCGACATGGCCGGCGGCGACGACGATGCCGGTGCCGTGGTCATAGGAAACCCGGTCGGCGAGAAAGGTGACGGGGGCCGATTTCGAAACCGGCGTCTGCGGTCCGGCGACCAGTGCGGCCATCTGCGCGCGCGCGGCCGTGGCCGCCAGCATCGTTCCGGCAATCCCGATCCCGATGCGTCGGCGCAATCCTGCGCGGCGGCGTTGCTGGGCCTCTTTCATGCTTCAGCCATCCTCCAGATGGAGCAACAAGGCAAGCGCCAGCATCAGCCCGGCGGCGGCCGGCGCCCATGCCGCGAGGCCGACCGGCAGCGCCCCGGATTTGCCGAGCTGGGCCGCCACCTCCGAGAGCATGAACAGCAGGAAGCCGCAGCCCACCCCGGCCCCGATCATCTGGATCGCCCCGCCCCGCCGCGATGGCCGCATCGAGAACCCGGCGGCGACAAGCACCATCGTCGCGCAGAGCAGCGGCAGCGCCAGGAGCTGCTGGAACGCCAGCTCGTGCGGCGCCGCCGGAAAGCCCGACCGGCGCAGCAGCCGGATGAAGCCCGGCAGCGCCCAGAACGACAGCGCGCTCGGGCTGGCGAAGCTCTCCTGCACCCGGCTCGCCGTCAGCGTCGTCGGAATCCGCAGTTCCGGCACCGCGCGCGGCGCGTGCTCCGGGGTCAGGATCCGGGCCGTCTCGAACCGCCAGTAGCCGGGCTCCAGCTGCCCGCGCGCCGCCTCGATCCGCTGGCGCAGCGTCGTCCGCGCCGAGATCTGCAAGACCGTGACATGGCCGGTCACCAGCACCTTGCCGTGCAGGTGAACGCTGTTCGCATGCAGGATCGCGATGCCGCCCTTGCCCGCCGCCGGGTCGGCCTGGCGCAGCCACAGCTGCCCGCCCTGCAGCGAGAGCGGCCCGCCGCCGATCCCGAGATACGATGAATAGAGCGCCTCGGCGCGGGCGAACATGACCGCCGAAATCGGGCTGATCGCGGTGGTGCCGAGCACGCCGATCAGCGCTGCGGCCGCCACCGGCAGGGCAAGGAACTGCCAGGCCGAGGTGCCGGTGGCCCGCGCGACGACCAGCTCCGAGCTGCGTGTCAGCCGCCAGAAGGCGAAAATCCCGCCAAGCAGCACGGCGAAGGGCAGGATTCTCATCCCGAGCCAGGGCACCCGCAGGACCTCCAGCGCCAGCATCCGCCAGAACGTCGCCTGCGGCTTGTCGGCCGACTGACGCAGCAGGTCGAGGAAATCGAACAGCGATCCCACCGCCGTCAGCCCCGCCTGCATCGCGATCACGGCAACGACGAAGCGCCGGCCGATATAGAGCGAGAGCGTGAGCGGCGGCAGCCAGTTCCGCAGGCGGATCATGCGGTTGCCTCGCGCAGCCGCCGCACGCCCCGCAGCAGCAGCCCGAGCCCGGCCAGCGCCGGCCCCAGCGTCACCACGAAGATCAGCGGGATCAGCGCATTCTGCCGCGCCGCCAGGGTCTCGACGCCGAGTTCAACCGCAACCAGCCCCATCACCCCGAAAACCGCCGCGACCAGTGCCGCCGTCCCGCCCTGCCGGCGGAACGGACTGCGCAGCACCGCGAGCAGCGCCAGCACCGCGTAGGACAGCACGGCGAAGGGCGAGGCGATCCGCCGCCACGCCTCTTCCCGCCAGCGCCGCCGCACCTCCGGGGCGATCTGCATCGCGTCCGGGTGGAGCAGCTGCGCCATCGTCGCCTCCGAGGTCTTCGGCGCCAGATGCACGGTGCCGCCGCGTGGCTTGGCGAGGCTGATGAGATTGCGGTCGAAACTGAGGATGTTGAGCTGTCCGGTCTTGGGGTCGAGCTGCTCGCGCGAGCCGTCGCGCAGCAGCACTGCCGGGCCGTCCGCGCTCTCGATCAGCCGTCCGCTGCGGGCAAGGATCGTCGCCGGCTCGCCCTTCTGCCGCGCATCCTGGATGATGATGCCGTGCAGCACCTGGTCGGGGTCGCGCCGCTGCACGTAGACCGTGACATGCCCCGGAATCGCGGTGAACACGCCGGGTTCCAGCAGGAAGGCGGCGACCTGGTTGCGGATCACCGACTCGAAGCTGGTGAATTTTGCGAGCGTCGAGGGCACCAGCCACAGATTGAGCGTCCAGCAGGCCAGCGTGGTCAGCGTCGCCAGCGCGAGCGCCGGCCGCGCGATCGCGGCATCCGACATGCCGCTGGCCCGCATCACCGTCAGCTCGCGGTCGGCGGCGAGCCGCGCATAGACGAACAGGATCACGATGAAACACGTGATCGGCAGGATCACCGCGACGAAGCTCGGCACCAGCAGCCCGGTCAGGTGCAGGAAGACGAACGGCGACAGCCCGTGCTGGATGATCATCTGGATGAAGCGCAGCGACTGCGTCAGCCACACCAGCGCGACGAGCCCGAGCGTCGAGACGGCCAGCCCGATGAGGAGCTGGCGGAACACGTAGCGGTCCAGCCGGGTTGGGGTCAGCAGGGCGAGCATTGCCGGTCTTTTGGCGGTGGGCCGCGTCAATGGCAAGTTAACGCTGTGTTCGCCGGCGCGCCGCGTCCATGATCGCGCGCATCCGCCTGATCGCCTCGGCGAGGCCAACGAACACCGCCTCGCCGACGATGAAGTGGCCGATATTCAGCTCCCGCACCTCCGGCAGTGCCGCGACCGGCCCGGCATTGTCATAGTTCAGCCCGTGTCCGGCATGCACTTCCAGCCCGAGCGCCGCCGCCCGCGCCGCCGCGGCGCGCAGCCGGTCCAACTCGCCCGGCCGTCCCTCGGCATAGGCGCCGGTATGCAGCTCGACGACCGGCGCGCCGAGCCGGGCTGCGGCTTCCAGCTGCACCGGATCGGGATCGACGAAGAGCGAGACGCGGATGCCCGCCTCGCGCAAGGCGACGATGCGCGGCGCCAGCGAGGCGGCCATCCCCGCCACGTCGAGCCCACCTTCGGTCGTCACTTCCTGGCGCCGTTCCGGCACCAGGCAGCTCGCATGCGGTTTCAGCTCGCAGGCGATCCCGACCATCTCCTCGGTTGCCGCCATTTCCATGTTGAGCGGCACCGAAAGCGCCCGCACGGCGCGCAGATCGGCATCGCGGATATGCCGCCGGTCCTCGCGCAGATGCAGCGTGATGCCGTCCGCCCCCGCCTCGATCGCGAGGCGCGCGGCGCGGAGCGGATCGGGTGTGGCGATGCCGCGGGCGTTCCGCAGCGTCGCGACATGGTCGAGATTGACGCCGAGCCGCAGCGCGCTCATCGACGCCCCGCCATGTCGCCGGCCAGACGCAGCGCCGCGACCAGGCTTTCCGCCCGCGCTTTTCCCGTCCCCGCGATGTCGAAGGCGGTGCCGTGGTCGGGCGAGGTGCGGATGATGGGCAGGCCGAGGGTGACGTTCACGCCGTTCTCCATGTCGATCGTCTTGAGCGGGATCAAGGCCTGGTCATGATACATGCAAAGCGCTGCGTCGTAACCCGCCCGCGCCGCCGGGGTGAACATCGTGTCCGGCGGCAGCGGCCCGAATGCGTCGATGCCCGCCTGGCGCAGTGCGGCGATGGCCGGCGCGATGATGGTCCGCTCCTCATCGCCCATCGCCCCCGCCTCACCGGCATGCGGGTTGAGCCCGGCCACCGCGATGCGCGGCGCCGCCACCCCGAAATCCCGCGCCAGCGCTGCCGCCAGCGTCCGCCCCGCAGCCACGATGGCGCCGGTCTCCAGCGTCTCGATCGCCCGTCGCAGCGCCACATGCACCGTCACCGGCACCACGCGCAGGCCGGGGCAGGCCAGCATCATCACCGGTGCCGCGACACCGGTCAGCGCGCCAAGGAACTCGGTATGGCCGGGATGCGGAAAGCCCGCCTGATACAGAACCGACTTGGCGATCGGGCAGGTCACCACCGCCGCCGCCTCGCCCGCCAGTGCGAGCCGCGTCGCGGTCTCGATCGCCCCGGTCACCGCGGCGGCGTTGCGCGGATCGGGCCGCCCGGGGATCGCCGGCACCGCGAGCTTGACGTCCAGCACCGGCAGCGCCGTGCCGAACCGGGACGCGGCCTCGCCGATCCGCCCGATCCGCGCCACCGGCACGCCGAAGCCAGCGGCCCAGTCGGCATCGCCGATGAGCGCGAACGGAGGTAGCGTTGCCCGCGCGTCCCGCCAGGCGGCGGCGGCGATCTCACCGCCGATCCCGGCCGGATCGCCCATGGTCAGTGCGATCGGGGCGTCGGTATTGGCCACAGGCTCAGCCGGTCGGCCAGTCCCCGACCGCGATCCGCGGCATGTCGAACCGCTCCGTGGTCCGGGAATACCAGCCGCCGCCGTGCAGCCGGCCGATCAGGTCGAGCTTCGGCGTGTCGATATGGCAGCGCTCCGGGTTCAGCACCGCATCGTCGCGCACATGCATCGCCTGCACCTGCCCGATCACCATCGCGCGGTCGGGTCCGAACTCGATCATCGAATGCAGCGTGCATTCCATAGCCACCGGGCTTTCGGCGATGCGCGGGGGGCGGATCTTTTCCGAGGGCAGGGTGGTCAGCCGCGCTTCGGCCAGTTCGTCCACCTCGGGGCCGAACTCGATCGCGGTCACGTTCATCGCCTCGGCATTCTCGTGTGCCACGAGATTGACCACGAACTCCCCGGTCAGCCGGATGTTTTCGCCGGTATCCTTGGAATCGCCCGGCCGCCGCGCGCCGATGCCGAGGCAGAGGATCGGCGGTCCGGCACCGAATACGTTGAAGAATGAAAAGGGCGCGGCGTTCAGCCGGCCCTCGGTGCTCAGCGTTACCACCCAGGCGATGGGCCGGGGCACCACGGTCGAGGCCAGCAGCTTGTACTGGTTCTCGGGTGTCAGCTTGGTCAGATCGAACAGCATGGCCCGATCATCGCCGCTTCCGCCGTCCCTGTCCATGCGCGAAGCTGGCAGTCCGCATGAAAAAACCCCGCGCCTTGCGGCGCGGGGCGTTCGGGGAACGGCCGGGTCAGGCGGCCGCCTTCTCCTGTTCGATCACGTGTGTCGCCGCCGGCGCACCGGTGCCGATGGCGATCTTGCGGGGCTTCAGCGCTTCGGGAATCACACGCTTCAGCGCCACGTGCAGCAGCCCGTTCTCCAGCGCCGCGCCATCGACCACCATGTGATCGGCCAGCACGAAGCGCCGCTCGAACGCGCGCGAGGCGATGCCGCGATAGAGCATCTCGCCCCGGCCGGCCCCTTCGGCGATACGTCCGGTGATGATGAGGGTATTGTCCTTCACCGTCATGTCGATGTCCTCCGCGCGAAAACCGGCCACCGCCATGGTCAGGCGGTAGTCTTCGGCGCCGAGTTTTTCGATGTTGTAAGGCGGGTAGGCGGTCGCGTTGCCATCAGGCACGCTGTCGAGCAGCTGCTGCAGCCGGTCGAAGCCGATGGCGGTGCGGAAAAGCGGCGAAAAATCGAGAGTCATGAGTAACCTCCTCGGTCAAGCAAGGTTCAATGAACCGGGCTGTCCAACGGACCAGCCCGCAATGCCGGAAGAACCCCGAAGGCATTCTTCCTGTCCGAGGATAAGGGAATTCGCCGCCGCGGCTTCAAGACCCGCGCACGCAAAAACGCGCCCGGCCATATGGCAAGGCGCGTTTCCCGGTCTTGCGTTTCCCGGTCTTGCGTTTCGCTGTCTGGCGCGGCGGGCGGCTTACTTCGTGCGCGCGCCGATCCCGGCGAAGCGCTTGTTGAACTTCGCCACCTGGCCCCCGGTGTCGAGCACGCGCTGCTGCCCGGTCCAGGCCGGGTGGGATTTCGGGTCGATATCGAGCCGCAGCGTGTCGCCGGGCTTGCCGTAGCACGAGCGGGTCTTGTACTCGGTGCCATCGGTCATGATGATGTTGATCTCGTGATAATCCGGATGGATATCGGCTTTCATCGCAACTCTCCTGATACTGGCCGATGCCGACCGGCCGCGTGACGGGCCCGCTTAGCGGTTTGCGCCGCCGGTGGCAAGTTCAACCTGTATCTTCCAAAGGACGCCGCACCCCATGACCGAACCGACCCGCGAACAGAAATGGGAATCCCGCTACGCCGCCGCCGACGGCTACATCTTCGGCACCGCGCCGAACGCCTTTCTCGCCGCCAATGCCGGGCTGATCGCGCCGGGGGCAAAAGTGCTTTCGGTGGCCGACGGCGAAGGCCGCAACAGCGTCTTCCTCGCCGGCAACGGCGCGGATGTGCATGCGGTCGAGGTTTCGCCCACCGCCATCGCCCGCGCGCGCGAGCTTGCCGCCCGCCGCGGCGTCCATGTCGCCTTCGAGCAGGCCGATCTGCTGCGCTGGGACTGGCCGCGAGGCGCCTATGACGCGGTGGTGGCGATTTTCGTGCAATTCGTGACGCCGGAAGAACGCCCGGCATTTTTCGGGCATCTGGTCCGCGCGCTGCGCCCCGGCGGCCTGCTGCTGCTCGCGGGCTACCGGCCCGAACAGGTCGCCAACCGCACTGGCGGCCCCTCCGATCCAGCGCATTGCTATACCGAAGCGATGCTCCGCGCCGCCTTCGCCGGCCTCGAGATCGAGCGGCTCGACAGCTACGATGCGGTGCTCGACGAAGGGCCCGGCCATTCCGGCCCCTCCGCGCTGATCGATCTCGTGGCCCGGGTCAGGACGGCGGCGTGATCTTCTTCGCCCGGTCGGCGGCCCGCCAGAGATACCAGGCCGCCGTGCTGCGATACGGCGCATAGGCCTCGCCGATCGCGGCGAAGGCGCGGGGTTTCGGCTGTGCCTCCAGCCCGTGGATCAGCCGATAGCCCTCGCGCACGCCGAAATCGTCCACCGGAAACACGTCCGGCCGGCCGAGCGTGAAGATCAGCAGCATCTCCACCGTCCAGCGGCCGATTCCGCGCAGGGCGCAGAGCCGCTCGATCAGCGCCGCATCGCTCATCCGCGCCGCGGCCCGCCTGGTCGGCACCGTGCCATCCAGCGTCCGCCGCGCGATGTCGCGCAGCGCCGCCGCCTTTGCGGCCGAGAACCCGCAGCCCCGCAGCGCCTCGTCCGACAGCGAGAGCAGATGCCCCGGCGCCGGCACCGGCGCCTCGGTCAGCGCGCGCAGCCGCCCCAGCATCGCCTCGGCGGCGCGGGCGTGGAGCTGCTGGTGCGCCACCGCCGAGATCAGCGCCTCATAGGGTTCGCGCGCCCGCTCCGGCTTCAGCGTGCAGCGCCCGACCTCGCGGATCAGCGCGCCGAGCACCGGATCGGCGTCGGCAAGATGGGCGCGGGTGAGGCGGCTCATCCGGGTTGTGTCATCGGCGAGCCATGCCTGCCATCCGCGCCAGGCGCCACCGCCAGGCGGAAAGCCGCCGCGCCAGGCGGCGGTTGCCCGTCCGCGCCAGCGCGCCGCGCAGCGCGCGCCGCAGCCGCAGCCGCACCGGCTCGGTCCGCATCAGCACCCAGGCCTTCGCCGCCAGCACCGCGTGATGGGCCCGCGCGAACCACCGCACCGAAAGCAGGCTCTGCTCGCACGCCTGATAGATCCAGATTGCCAGCAGCAGCGCGAATCCCTTGATGAACACGGCAACAGCCGTCGCCGCCAGCCAGTTGCCCTTCACCAGCAGCACCGTGGCCCAGAACCCGCTCAGATGATCGATCGCCTCCGGGATCAGGAACAGGAACAGCACCACCAGCGGCGGCAATGCCTGCAGCGCCCGCCGCAGCCGGGCGATCGGCGGCGCCCGCGAGATCAGGTCGAGCAGCGCCTTCGTGCCGTCCCACACCACCCGTTCGAGAAACTCGACCAGCAATGCGAGCGGCAGCAGCAGCACGTCCTCGACCATCCGCAGCCGCCGCCGGCGGCGCGCGGTCCGGGCAGTCCTGTCATCGATCCGGCTGACCATGGTTCGATCCTACCACAATCGGCCTGGCACCCGATAGCGCATCATGAAGCCCCCTCCTGCCGGTTCCGGTTTTGCTCCGGCGCCCGGCGCTGCGGCGCGGCGGGCGAGGGCGGGCGCGATTGCGGCTGCGGGCGTGCTTGCGGGCGTGCTTGTGGGCGCTGCGGCTGGAACCGGTTTTGGTCCGGCATCCGGCGCTGTGGTGCTGCGGGCGGGCGCGGCTGCATCTGCACCTGCGGGTGCGTTTGGGGGCGCGTCTGGGGGTGCTGCGGCTGGAACCGGTTTTGCTCTGGCGCCCGGCGTTGCGGCGCGATGGGGGCGGGCAGGCGTGGCGGCATCTGTGGGCGCTGTGTCTGGAACCGATTTTGCTCCGGCGCGCGCGGCGCTGTCCTGTAGGTCGGCACGGCGACGCCCGGCACCGGCAACGCCCGGCGCGGCGCGGCCGGCACGCCCGGTGCCGCGGGCACACCCGGCCGTCCCGGTGTCGGTGCCATCGCGGGCCGCGCGGGCTGCGCGGGGGAAGGTGCCGGCCGCGCCGGCTCCAGCGGCATCCGCAGGAACCCGCCATAGGCCGGCGCCGTCCGGCCCGGCAGCATCGGCCGCGCTGCCGCGAGCGCCTGTTCCGGCGCCGGATGTCCGAACCGCCCCACCGCGTCGCCCCGCCGCAGCGCCTCGGGTCCGATCAGCGTCGCCGCCATCCGGTTCGCCAGCCGCGCCGGATGATGCTCCGCCGCGAAACCCGGCGCGCCTGGGTCGCGATAGCGCGCCGGGTCCCGCACGTCGAACCGGTTCAGCCGCTCCACATAGGCGGGCGGGCAGCTGTACCACGGCAGAAAATTCTCGCCCGGCGCCAGCGGCACCCAGCCGACTGCCCCGCCATTCAGCCCCACCCCCACCGAAATCCCCGGCGCCACGTTGAAGAAGGCGACCAGCGCCGGCGCATAGACCGGCAGGGCGTGCGGCGGCACCGGCACCGGCGCGGGCAGCCAGCCCCACCGCCCGTGCCTGTGCAGCCAGCGGCCGTAATGGAACGGCGCAAAGCCCCAGGGCGCATCGTCGATCCAGGTCCACCCCCAGGGCGGCACATGAGCCCAGTGCCCGTGCCGGTAGGGCGCCCAGCCGGGCCCGACCCGCGGATACCAGATCGCGCCGTAATCCGGCACGTCACCCCAACTGCCATAGGCGGCGAGCAGAGCCGCCCCGGTCATGCCGGTCACCACCGGCGGCGCGCCGGGCGGGGCGGGTAGGGCGGTTTCCGCCAGCATCCGCTCGATGAACGGGTCGGTCTCGAGCGGTCCGCGCGTCGCCCGCATTGGGGTCGCGCCGGCAAGGCGCGCCGTCTCATCCGCGCCGGCAAGGCGCGCCGTCTCATCCGCGCCGGCAAGGCGCGCCGTCTCGCCCGCGCCGAGCCGGAGCGACCCGCCATTGCCCGTCACCACCGCCGCGCCGTCGATCACGCCGATCCGCGTCGGCGTCGTCGCGTCCCCGGCGCTGATCGCGTAGCGCCCGTCCTGGCCAATCGTCACCACCCCGCGCGGCGTGCGGATCTGCCAGGTCTCGCCCGGCGCCAGGTAGCGCAGATCGAGAAACGCCTCGCCGCGCGGCACATCCAGCGTCGCGCTGTCCTCGCCGAGTGCTGCGATCCCGAGTTCGGTGCCGCCACCAAGGGTGATCCGGCTCCAGCCGAAGGTCAGCGCCGCCTCCGCACCGGGCTGCGCATAGAGCGTATCGCCGCCGATCAGAGGGTAGTTCAGCGTCGCCGGGCTCCAGTCGCCGCCGTCCCGGGCGAACGACACCGCCCCTTCGATCCGCGCGATCTGGCCGACGCGGGCAGGTGGCGCGCCATTCGTCTGGGCCTGGGCCGTCGCCCCGGCGAGCAGGGTGGCGAGCAGCCATGCAAAATGAAAGAACGTCGCGAACTGCCTGCGCATCATGCTCTCCTGAAGTCGCTTTTCTGTCGGTCGCACGCCTCTCCGGCGCAAGTCCGGCATGCTGGCGTCCGAAAAAAGGCGGCGCCTCATAAGGTTACAATTTTGGCATGAATTGGCCCCATCGCCGCCATACCGATCGGCACAATATGCGAAAGACGATGCAGGACACGACGATGAGACCGAATTTGCGCAGGATTCTGCTTGCGGCCGTGGCGGCCGGCGCGGCGCTCGCCCTTGGCGGATGCGTCTATTATCCGTCGAGTTACGGCGCCGGCTATGGCGGCGGATATTATACCTACCCCTATGCCCCGCCGCCGGTGGTTTATGGCGGCGTCACGATCGGCGGCGGCTGGTGGCACGGCGATGACGATGGCTGGCATCGCGGCTGGCATCACTGACCGCCCTTGCCAAGCCGGCGGGGGCGCGCCTATATCCCGCGTTGACGAACAGCGCTCGTAGATGCGGCCCGATGGCCGCCGGCTCTGTTCACCGGCAGGCCGCGCCGTTGCGCCGCCACCGCCGGCAGGCGCGTTCCATACGGGGCGCGCACCCTCTGGGCGGCTCGTCTACGAAGCTTCCTGCCACCCTTGTGCCGCTCCATCATTGTGAAGGAGCCGCGACGAAAGCGCTGTTTTGACCGATTTTACCACACTCGGCCTCGCCGAGCCCCTGCTGCGCGCCATTAGCGAGCAGTCCTATGAAACTCCCACCCCGATCCAGGCCCGCTCGATCCCGGTGATGCTCGAAGGCCACGATCTGGTCGGCATCGCCCAGACCGGCACCGGCAAGACGGCCGCCTTCGTGCTGCCGATCCTGCACCGGATCGCGGCGAACCGCGCCCGCCCGGCGCCGCGCGCCTGCCGCGCCCTGGTCCTCGCCCCCACCCGCGAGCTCGCTACCCAGATCGCCGATGCCGCGCGCACCTACGGCAAGTTCACCCATCCCTCGATCGCCGTCGTGATCGGCGGCGCCAAGCCCGGCCCGCAGGCCCGCCGCATGGAATCCGGCGTCGACCTTCTGGTCGCCACGCCTGGCCGCCTGCTCGACCATGTCGCCGCCGGCGTCATCCGCCTCGATTCGGTGGAAACCGTGGTGCTCGACGAGGCCGACCAGATGCTCGATCTCGGCTTTATCCCGGCGATCCGCCAGATCATGGCGAAGCTGCCTCGCCAGCGCCAGGCGGTGATGTTCTCCGCCACCATGCCGAAGCCGATCCGCGCCCTGGCCGGTGAATTCCTGCGCGACCCGCGCGAGGTCGCCGTCAGCGTCGAATCGAAGCCGGTCGACCGGATCGACCAGCAGGTTCTCCTCCTCGCCCCCGAGGAAAAGAAGGACAAGCTCGCCTGGCTGCTGGCCGATGTCGCGGTCGAGCGCGCCATCGTCTTCACCCGCACCAAGCACGGCGCCGACAAGGTCACCCGCCATCTCGAGGATGCCGGAATCGGTGCCGCCGCGATCCACGGCAACAAGAGCCAGGGCCAGCGCGAGCGCGCGCTCGACCTGTTCCGCTCCGGCCGCATCCGAGTGCTCGTCGCGACCGACATCGCCGCCCGCGGCATCGATGTCGACAACGTCTCGCACGTGGTCAATTTCGAGCTGCCGAACGTGCCGGAATCCTATGTCCACCGCATCGGCCGCACCGCCCGCGCCGGCGCCGAGGGCGTGGCGATCTCGCTGGTCGAGCCCTCGGAGCTGCCGTATCTGCGTGATATCGAAACGCTGATCGGCCGCCAGCTCGTTCCCGGCGGCGCCCAGCCGGTGCGTGGCCTCGCGCCCCCGCATCTTCTCCGCGCCCGCAACCAGGTCGCGCGCCAGGGGCAGATGCCCAAGCGCAACGCCGCGCCGAAGGCCGCGCATGGCGGTCATGGGCATGGCCATGGCGGCGGTCACGGCAATGGCCAGGGGCATGGCGGCGGCCATCATGGCAAGCCGGCGCACGCGAATGCCGCCGGCAAGCCGCAGGGACGCGGCCGCTCAGCCGGCGGCGCCCGGGGGCGTTCGTCCAATCGCGCGGTAAATCGTGTTGCGTGATACGCCGAGCGCGCGCGCCGCGCGGCTGACATTGCCGCCGGCCGCGCGCAGCGCTGCCTCGATCCGCTGCGCCTGAACGTCGCGCAGCACCGAGCGCCCGCCGCCCGAAGCCGCCGAACCGCCATCCTCGGCCGGCAGCAGGGCGGCGATCGCCGCCTCGCCGATCACTTTCTCCCCGCCCAGAGCCGCGCGCGCCAGAAGGTTGCGCAGCTCACGGATATTGCCCGGAAACTCGTGCCGCGCGAGGCGCGCTCCCGCCGCCGCATCCAGCCGTGAGCCGGGCGCCATCTGCTCCAGCAGGTGTGCCGCCAGCGAACGGATGTCGTTGCGGTCCTTCAGCGCCGGCAGGGTGATCTCGGCGATCGCGAGGCGATAATAGAGATCGGCGCGGAACCGCCCCGCCGCCACCGCAGCGGCAAGGTCCACATTCGTTGCCGTCAGCAGCAGCACGTCGACCAGCCGCGGCGCTCCGCCACCCACGGCCCGGACCGAGAAATCGTCGAGAAAGCGCAGCAGCGCCGCCTGCAAGGGCAGCGGCAGGTCGCCGATCTCGTCGAGGAACAGCGTCCCGCCATCCGCTTCCACCGCCAGCCCGTTCGCCCCGCCGCGCCGCGCGCCGGTGAAGGCGCCCTCGACATGGCCGAACAGCTCGGCGGCGATCAGGTCCGGCGGAATCGCCGCGCAGTTCACCGCGACGAACCGGCCGCTCCGCCCCGAGGCCCGGTGTGCGTAGCGCGCGGCCACTTCCTTGCCCGTGCCGGTCGCCCCGCGGATCAGCACCGGCACGCCCCGCACTGCCGCGCGCGCCGCCATCTCGAGCGCCGCACGCGCCGCCGGATCCTCCGCGACGATTGCATCCGCCGCTGCCGGATCCTGCGTCCGGGCGCTGGCGCGTGGCCGTGCCGCCGCCTCTGGCTGGTCGAGCCGCGCGTGCAGCAACCGCCCCGACCGGTCGGTCAGCGTGCCCAGCGTCCCCGGCCGGAGCTCGCCGGGGGCGAACAGCGCGCCGAACGCCGCCCCCACCGGCTCGGCCAGCCCGGCCAGGATGAACCGCGCCTGGTCGTTCGCTGCCACCACCCGGTCGGCGGCGTCGAGCGCCAGCAGCCCGGCATAGGCGGTGTCGATGAATTCGGCCCGACCGTGAACCGCCAGCAGCCGCTTGCCGGCTAGTCGCGCGCGGAACAGCCGCGCCTCGATCTCGGCGGCGGCCAGCGCCACGATGGCCCGCGCGTTGGGCGCATAGGACTCGCTGAAGCAGGTTGCGTCGAGCACACCTGCCAGCGTGCGGTCCGGCAGGAAGATGGGTGCCGCGATGCAGGTCAGCCGCTGGTGATGGGTAAAGAAGTGCTCGGCGCCGCGCACCACCATGCGCTGGCGGGCCTCGCTCGCGGTCCCGAGAGCGTTGGTGCCGGCCATCGCCTCCTGCCACACGGTTCCGGGAACGATGCCGAAGGCCTCGATATCGGTGCGCCGCCCCTCGCTTGCCAGCGCGTCGAGCAGCACGCCCTCGGGGTCGGCGAAGGCGAGCATGAAGCTGTCGCGGCCGAGCTGACGCTGGAGGGTCTGCATTTCCGCCCGGGCCAGCCGCCGCACGGTCTCGTGCGCGGCGCGGTGCCGTTCCAGCATGTGCCGTTCGATCCGCTCGACCGGCGGGGGATGGTGCGGCTCAAGCCCCGCATCGAGACAGCGCCGCCAGCTCGCGGCGATGGGGGCGGCCAGCAGCCCGGCCGGGATCGCCCGGCCAAGTTCCAGCAACGAGCGCGCCTGGGCCAGGCGTGAGTCGGTGGCACGATGCGCCAGCATGTTTCCTCCGAACGCTTTTGTCCCTTGGCCGGGCTGGCCATGTCCGCCACCCCGGCGAAGTCTTTTATCTTTGTTCAACTTATACGCAGGCGGGCCGCAACGGAACACATGTTTTGTATCGCTGTTGCGGAATGGAGCATCCGCCTTGGCGCCGATCCCCCGCCCGGCCGCGAAAACCCGCCAATCCCGGCGCTGGCACGATCGATGCAGCGCTTCCCTCACCAGAACAGGGGGACCACGCGCCATGAAAGCCGCCGTGCTTCACGGATACGATGAAAAGCTCACCGCACCCGTCTTCGTCTCCTACGAGGACGTTCCCGAACCGCAGATCCGTACCCCGACCGACGTGATCGTGCGCATCGGCGGCGCCGGGGTGTGCCGGACCGACCTTCACATCATCGAGGGCGTCTGGCGCTCGAAGGTGGATCTCAAGTTCCCGCACATCATGGGCCATGAGAATGCCGGCTGGATCGAGGAGGTCGGCGCCGCCGTCACCCACCTCAAGAAGGGCGACCCGGTCATCTGCCATCCGCTGATCACCTCCGGCCACTGCCTCGCCTGCCGCCGCGGCGACGACATGCACGCCGAGGAGAGCGAATTCCCCGGCATCAACTGCAATGGCGGCTATGCCGAGCTGCTGCGCACCGGCGTGCGCTCCATCATCAAGCTGCCGAAATCGCTCGCGCCGAAGGATGTCGCCCCGCATACCGATGCCGGGCTCACGGCCTACCGTGCGGCCAAGAAGGCCTCGCGCCACCTGCTGCCCGGCCAGTTCGCGGTGGTGATCGGCGCCGGCGGCCTCGGGCATATCGGCATCCAGGTGCTGCGCGCGATGTGCGCAGCGCAGATCATCATCGTCGACCGCGCCGACATGGCGCTGCACCTCGCCCAGGAATGCGGCGCCGATTTCGCGGTGAAGGCGGATGGCTCCGAACTCGACGAGGTGATGCGCCTGACGAAGGGCAAGGGGGCCGAGGCGGTGATCGACTTCGTCGGCGAGGGCGACGCCGTGGCGAAAGGCCTCGCGATGACCCGCGACGGCGGCTACTATTACATCGTCGGCTATGGCGGGAAGATCGACATTCCCACCATCGACATGATCACCTCCGAGAAGACCATCGTCGGCAACCTCGTCGGCACCTACCCCGAGCTGATCGAGCTGATGGCGCTCGCTGACCAGGGCAAGGTCACCCTCGCCACCCGCGAATACCGGCTCGACGAGGCGAATGCCGCCCTGCACGACCTGCATCACGGCAAGGTACGCGGCCGCGCCGTGCTGATTCCCTGAACGAAGCGAAAAAAACCCCGCGCTCGAACGTCCAACGCCAAGGAAGGAAACGGATCCAGTGTACACCACCAAAGACGGCGAAGAGATCTTCATCATCGACGGCCACGTCCATCTCTGGGATGCCAGCCCCGAGAACATCAAGAACATTCACGGCAAGCAATTCATCGACTGCTTCTATGGCTACCACGCCTCGCTCTCCCCGCCGGAACAGCTCTGGACGCCGGAGAAATTCGCCAAATACGGCGCCGAGCAGATGGTGCAGGACCTCTTCATCGACGGGCCGGACGACATGGCGATCTTCCAGCCCACCTACCTCAAGGATTTCTACAAGACCGGCTTCAACACGCTCGAACAGAACGCGGTGCTCAAAACCCGCTACCCTGACCGCTTCATCCTCAACGGCGCCTTCGACCCGCGCGACGGCGAGGGCGGGCTCGAAGCCCTCGAAGCCATGGCCGAGATCCACAAGATCAAGGGGGTGAAGCTCTACACCGCCGAATGGAAGGGCGACAGCCGCGGCTACAAGCTCTCCGATCCCGCCGCCTACAAGTATTTCGAGCGCTGCGAGAAGCTCGGGATCAAGAATGTCCACGTCCACAAGGGCCCGACCATCATCCCGCTTGACCGCGATGCCTTCGATGTCGCCGATATCGACCATTGCGCGACCGACTTCCCCAACCTCAACTTCATCGTCGAGCATTGCGGCCTGCCGCGCCTCGATGATTTCTGCTGGATCGCGGTGCAGGAGAGCAATGTCTATGGCGGCCTCGCCGTGGTGCTGCCCTTCATCCACTCGCGGCCCGGCTATTTCGCCAAGGTGATGTCCGAGCTGCTGTTCTGGCTTGGCGAGGACCGCATCCTGTTCGGCTCCGACTACGGGATCTGGACGCCGCGCTGGCTGGTCGAGCGTTTCATGAGCTTCGAGCTCCCCGACGAACTGGTGAAGGAGACCGGCAAGCAGCTCACGCTCGAAGCCAAGAAGAAGATCCTCGGCGAGAACGCCGCCCGGATCTATGGTGTCGACATCGCCGCCCAGAAGGCCAGGCTCGGCCGGATGGCGCCGGTGGCTGCGTGATGTCCATGCTGGAGGCGCGCACCGCGGAGGTGCGCGCCGCTCTCGATCAGGTGACCGATCCTGAACTTGACGAGAGCGTGGTCGAGCTCGGCTTCGTCACCGGCATCGACATCGCGGAAGACGGCGCCGTCAGCGTCGGCTTCCGCCTGCCGACCTACTGGTGCGCCGCCAATTTCTCCTATCTCATGGCCGCCGACATGCGCGATGCCGTCGCCGCCCTGCCCTGGGTCAAGCGCGCCGATGTCCGGCTCGACGAGCACATGTTCATCGACGAGATCAACAACGGCGTCGCCGCCGGCAAGGATTTCGCCGATGCCTTCCCGCAGGAGGCGGGCGAGAACCTCGCCGGCATCCGCCTGCATTTCGGCCTGAAATCCTTCGAGCGCCGGCAGGAGGCGCTGCTGCGTCACCTGCTCGCCGCCGGCCACGATCCACAGGCCTTCCTCGACCTCACGGTAGAGGGTCTCGAACGCCTGGCGCTCGACGGGGAGGGGCCTGGCCTGCGCGCCCGCTATCTCGCCCGCCGTCCGCTTGCCGGCGGCGAGGACCTCGCCTTCGTCACCAGCGCCGGCGAACGGATCATGCATGAAACGCTGAGCGTCTATCTGCGCCACATCCGCCGCGTCGGGCTGAACGCGGAGTTCAACGGCGCGCTCTGCCGCGGCCTGCTCGCCGCCCGCTATGGCGACGAACCATCAACCCTGCCGGAGGATCCGGGCCTTGCCGACTTCATCCGCCAGGGCGTCGCCAGCAGCGATCAGACGGCCCGGCCATAATAGATGGCCGAGACATGCGTGGCCTCGGCGAAGAACAGCCAGCGCTCGGCGAACAGGCCGATGCCGGCGAGCAGGGCGGCCAGCGGCGCCGCCACCGCCGGCATCGCGCCCGCCAGCGCAAGGGCGGCCAGCACCGCGGGTGCTGCGAAGGCGAGGACCAGCACGATCCGCCGCAGCCGTGCGGCGTGCCGCCGGGCGATCTGGTAGCCCATCTCCCGCAGCACGTAATTCTCGGTGAAATGCGGCCGGTCGAGGGCGCGCACCGTGCCGAAGCTGCCAAGCCCCGTCGCCGAGGCGAGCGTCGCGAGCGGGCCCTGCGCGTCGATGAAGCGCCAGTAGGCCGCCTTCGCCACGCCCGCGCCGATTGCGAACACCACGACCAGCGCCGATGCCCCCGCCGTCCCCCCCGCCGCCGCCCCGGTCCATACCCCGAGCAGGGCCGCCAGCAACGCGGCGCCGGAGAAGGCGGCGAACACCAGATACAGCGGTGCGGTGAAGCGGTTGTGCCACTGGCGGATCGGCTTCAGGCAGGCATAGATCATCGCGGTGCAGAATACCGTCCCCAGCGCCATCGCCGCCGCCACCAGCCCGAAGGCCACGGTCAGATTCGCGCCCGCGCCCAGCGCCGCCCATGACACGGCAAAGCCCAGCGCCGGCAGGTTGGTCGCCACCGCCGCCACCCCCTCGCGCGACAGCCACGACGACCGCCACTGGCTGAACGCCCGCCAGGCGCGTTCCTTCCGCCCGAGATGCAGCGTCGAGGCAACCAGCCCGGCGCCGGCGAAGCCAAGCGCGATCACCACTGCCACCGGCCCGAACCACGGGCTCTCCGGCAGCGCCCCGGCGGCGCAGAAAATCCCGAGCCACGCCAGCAGCCCGTAGCCGAAGCCGGTGAGGGTGGTCAGCAGCAGGACCGAACTTGCCGGGGTCATCGCGAAAGCACCTTGTCCACGAGGGCGAGCAGCGCGCCGCCCAGCCCGCCCGGCGCCGATGCCGGCATCTCCACCGGCCGCGTCTCGATGCGCGTCTGCCGCGGCGGCAGATACTTGTTGGTCGGCCGGTAGCCCAGCTCCGCCATCAGATCGACGCCGCCGCGCTCCGCCACCAGTTTCGACACCCGGCTCTCGGGATCGGCGAGATCGCCGAAATGCCGCGCCCGCGACGGGCAGGTCGCCACACAGGCCGGCTCGCGCTCCGCCTCGGGCAGCGACTCGTTATAGATCCGGTCGATGCAGAGGGTGCATTTCTTCATCACCCCGTCATGCTCGTCGAATTCCCGCGCGCCATAGGGGCAGGCCCAGGAACACAGCTTGCAGCCGATGCAGATATCCGTGTTCACCAGCACGATGCCGTCCTCGGCCCGCTTGTAGGAGGCGCCGGTCGGGCAGACGGTGACGCAGAGCGGATTTTCGCAATGCAGGCACGAGCGCGGGAAATTCACCGTCTTGCCGCACCCGCCGCTGCCCTCCGCCTCGTAGGAATGGATGCGGTTGAACCACACCCCGTCAGGGTCCGCGCCATGCGGATCGTAATCCGGCAGCGGCGCATGGTGCCCCTCGGTGTTCCATTCCTTGCAGTTCACCGCGCAGGCATGGCAGCCGACACAGGTATCGAGATCGATCACGAGCCCGAGCCGCCTGGCGCCCGGCTGACTCTGCGGCAGCGATGTCATTGGCCGGCTCCCTTCGTCGTCAACGCCACCGGCGCCATCCGCGGCTGGGTTTCCGCTATCGTCTCCGGCTCGCAGGGTTCAAGCCGCACGGTAAGGTCGAACCACGCCGCCTGTCCGGTCACCGGGTCGGAATTCGACAGCCGCGCCCCGTCATCCCCCGCCGGCAGATATTCCGAGATCACGTGGTTGAGCAGGAAGCCGCGCACCGCCTCCGGCGCGTCCTGCGCCAGCGCCACCGCCCCGCTCCGCCGGCCGATCGCGTTCCACGTCCACACCGTGTGCGGGTTCACCCCGTCCATGATGCGGATCTGGCATTTCAGCCGCCCCGTGCGCGAGACCACCTCGACCCAGTCGTCATCCTCCAGCCCCTGTGCGGCGGCGAGGTCGCGATGCACGTAGAGCCGGTTTTCCGAATGGATCTGCCGCAGCCACGCATTGTGCGACCCCCATGAATGATACATCGACATCGGCCGCTGCGTGATCGCGTGGAGCGGAAACTGTTTCATATCCGTCATGGTCTGCTCGATCGGTTCGTACCAGATCGGCAGCGGGTCCATGAACCGGGCGACGCGCGCGCGCAGCCGCTCCGGCGGCCGCACCGCCCCGTGCCCCTCGGCGGCGAGGCGGAATTTCTGCAGGTGCTCGCTGTAGAGATTGAGAACGATCTGGCTGTCATCGTCGATCAGCCCCATCTCCTTGGCACCGGTGAGATAGGCCCGGTTCGCGTGCTTGTAGTAAAGCTGCTCCAGCGGGAGGTCGTAGCGCGCAAACCCCTTGTTGGCGATGTAGCGGGAAATCTGCTCGGGGTTCGGCTCGCCCCGGCCGAACACGGTCCCGTCCGCCCCGCGGAATCCGGCCAGCGGCCCCACCCCCGGCTTGCGCTGGTGGCGCACCATGTAATCGGCATAGGAGCTGTAGAGCGGCTTGCCCGGCGCCTCGGCGAAATCCGGCAGGCCGAGCCGTCCGGCAAGGTCGATCAGCACGTCCTGGAACGGCCGCACGTCGCGATCCGGCTTGAGCACCGGCACGCGGATCGCATCCGCCGGCCCGTGCGCCGAGCCGATCGGCCGGTCGAGCAGCGAAATGCAGTCGTAGCGCTCGAGATAGGTCGTATCCGGCAGCACCAGGTCGGCATAGGCGACCGTTTCGGATTCGAACGCGTCGGCGACGATCACGAACGGAATCCGATATTCGCCGTCCGCGTCGCGATCGGTCAGCATCCGCGTCGTCTCGCCCGGGTTCATCGCCGAGTTCCACGCCATGTTCGCCATGTAGAGGAACAGCGTGTCCACCCGCGCCCGCCCGGCCGCATGCGCCTCGGCGATCGCCATGTGCATCATGCCGTGAATGCCGAGCGGCGCCTCCCAGGAAAACGCCCGGTCGAGCCGCAGCGGCTCGCCCGCGTCATCCACCAGCAAATCCTCCGGTGAGGTCGGAAAGCCGAGCACGTTGCCGGTCAGCGCGCCGCGCCCGTCATGCGCCCGCCCGGCCGGGCCCGGCCCGGGCGGAATCGGCTTCGGGTGCGGCGACTTGTAGCGCCACGACCCCGGCGTATCGACGGCGCCGATCAGCATCTGCAGCACATGCAGCGCCCGGCAGGTGTGAAACCCGTTGGAATGCGCCGAAATCCCCCGCATCGCGTGCATTGCCACCGGCCGCCCGGTCATCGTCTCGTGCCGCCGCCCGTCGGTGTCGGTCCAGGCCTGCTCGATCGTCACCGGCTGGCGGAACGCGATCTCGGCAATCTCGGCGGCCAGCCGCCGGATCGTCGTCGCCGCGATGCCGCAGCGCGCTTCCACCGCCTCCGGCGCATACTCCGCCGCCGCATAACGCTCCGCCAGAAGGGCAAAGGACGGCCGCGCGCGCCGCCCGTCGGGCAGCGTGAACGTCCCGAGCAGGGCAGGGTCGGTGCCGGTCGCATCCGCCCGCGCCAGTGCGCCAGCCTTGCGGTCGAAGGCGAGCGCCGCGCCCTCCGCGTCGCGCGCGAACAGCCCGTGATCGGCCTCGCCCGGCACATCGATCACCAGGTGATGCGCGTTGGTGTAGCGGACCAGAAACGCGGTATCGACCGCGCCCTCCGCCAGCAGGCAATGGATCAGCGCCATGATGAACAGCCCGTCGGTCCCCGGCGTGATGCCGACGAACTCGTCGGCGATCGCCGAATACCCGGTCCGCACCGGGTTGACCGAGACGATCTTCGCGCCCCGCTCCTTCAGCTTGGCGAGGCCGAGCTTGATCGGGTTGGAATCGTGGTCCTCGGCCACGCCGAACAGCAGGAACAGCTTCGCGTGGTTCCAGTCCGGCTCGCCGAATTCCCAGAATGCGCCGCCCACCGAATAGAGCCCGGCGGCGGCCATGTTGACCGAGCAGAACCCGCCATGGGCGGCGAAATTCATCGTCCCGAACATCCGCGCGAAATGGCCGGTCAGCGATTGCGACTGGTCGCGCCCGGTGAAGAAGGCGAGGCGGTGCGGATCGCTGGCGCGGATGCCGGCGAGCCGTGCCGTCGCGATCGCCATCGCCTCGTCCCAGCCGATTTCCTCGAATTCGCCCGCCCCGCGCGGGCCGACCCGCTTCAGCGGTGCGCGCAGCCGCGCCGGCGAGGTGACCGACATGATCCCCGCCGATCCCTTGGCGCAGAGCACACCGCGATTGATCGGATGGTCGCGGTTGCCCTCGATGTAGCGCAGCTTCCCGTCCTTGAGATGGACCTTGATGCCGCAGCGGCAGGCGCACATGTAGCAGGTGGTGTGGGCCACCTCGTCGCCGACCGGCGCGTGATAGGCAATCCTGTCTTCGGGCATGGCAAAATCTCCGCCCGATTTTATGACCGCCGCCGCCGCGCCAGGCCAGCGTCCCTGACCGATCCGTTTGATCGGTTCAGCCGATCGGTCAGCCGATCGTCGAGCCCCGCCGCGCATCCCCCGCGGCGATCACCATCTCTGCCAGCCCGTCGATATCGGCCGCAGTTGTCCGGTGATTGACGATCGCCGCCCGCAGCGCCCGCACCCCGTCGATCATCGTGGTCGAGATCACGTAGCGCCCGCTCTCCTGGATATCGGCGGCGATGGCGGCGTTCAGCGCGTCCAGCTCCGCGCCGCCGTCATCGTAGCGGAAGCACACGATGTTGAGCGGCACCGGCGCGAGGCGCGCAAGGCGCGGCGCCGCATCCACCGCGGCCGCAAGGCGGGTTGCCAGCGCGCAGCAATCATCGACGATGCCGCCCAGCGCCGCCGCGCCATAGGCCTCGATCGTCATCCACACCTTGAGCGCCCGGAACCCGCGCGAGAGATCCGGCCCCATGTCGCACGGCCAGGGTGCGCCGCCCGACAGTCCCCGTGCGGTGGTCGTCAGATACGAGGCATCCTGCGCGAACGTATCCAGCATCAGCTGCCGGTCGCGCACCAGGATGCAGCCGGAATCGTATTGCACCTGCGCCCATTTGTGAAAATCGAACGCCACGGAATCCGCCTCGCCGATCCCCGCGAGCAGATCCCGCCTGGTGGGCGAGGCCGCTGCCAGCGCGCCGAACGCGGCATCGACGTGAAACCACATCCCCTCCCGCCGGGCGAGCGCGGCGAGGGCGGCCAGATCGTCGATCGCCCCCACATCGACCGATCCCGCCGTGCCGATCATCATGAACGGCTCCGCCCCCGCCGCCCGGTCGGCGGCGATCGTCGCCTCCAGCGCCGCGAGGTCGACCCGCCGGTCGGCGCCGAGCGCCACCCGCCGCAGCGCCGCGCCGCCGAGCCCGGCCATGTCGAACGCGCCCGGCACACAGCGATGCACCCCGGCCTGCGCGTAGCCGACGAGACGCCGCCCGCCGAGCCCCTCCTGCCGCACAGCCGCGCCGCAATGCGCCCGCCGCGCGCAGAGCAGGGCGATGAAATTCGCGATCGACGATCCGGTCACCATCAGCCCGCCGGTCGCCGCCGGCAGGCCGAGCAGCTCCGCCGCCCAGGCCACCACCTGCCGCTCCACCTCGAGCCCGACATGGTCCCGCCCGCCGCAATTCTCGTTGAGCCCGCCGGCCAGCAATTCCGCCAGCATGCCCACCGCGTTGCCCCCGCCCTGCACCCAGCCCATGAAGCGCGGGCTCGTATTGCCCGAGGCATAGGGCGCGATCCGTGCGGCGAAGGCGTCATAGGCGGCGGCGGCGCCGTTCCCCTCGCGCGGCAGCCTGGCGCGGAAACCCGCGCGCACCGCGTCGGGCATCGGGCGCCAGACCGGTGCCGTGCCAAGCCCTTCCAGCCGGTCGAACATGTCGTCCATCATCCGGTGCCCCAGCGCGCGGAACTCGGACCAGTCCTCGGGATCAAGCGTTGCCATGGACGCTGCTTATGCGCCCCAACATCACCGGTAAAGCCCGCCCGCGCCGCCTAGAGCATCATCCGATCCGGATGGATCGGAACGTGCTCTAATCGTCCCCGGTGACGGCGATCTGCTGCTGCCGCTCGCGCGCCCGGCGCGAGACGCGCATCCGCAGCGTCTCGAACGTCACGTAGAGTAGCGGGATGACGAAAATGCCGATGCCGCTGGCGAAGATCATCCCGGCGAAGATCGGCGTGCCGAGCGAGCGCCTGGTGATCTGCGCCGCTCCGGTTGCCACCACCAGCGGCACCAGCCCGAAGATGAAGGCGATCGAGGTCATCATCACCGCGCGGAACCGCATCCGCGCGCCCAGCACCGCCGCCTCGCGGATGCCCATGCCCTCCTCGCGCCGCTCCTTGGCGAACTCGACGATCAGGATGCCGTTCTTCGCCGCCAGCGCGATCAGCACGACGAGCCCGATCTCGGCATAGAGGTCGATCGTCAGCCCGGCGAGCACGATACCGAGCATCGCCCCGAACACACCGACCACCACCGAGAGCAGCACCGGCACCGGAATGATCCAGCTTTCATACAGAGCGACGAGGAACAGATAGGCGAAGATCAGCGACAGGATGAACACATAGGCGGCCTGGCCCTTGGCCTGCTCCTGCAGATAGGCGGTGCTGGTCCAGTCATAGGAAAATCCGGCGGGCAGCACGCGGGACGAGATCGCCGCCATCTCGGCCAGCGCGGCCCCGGATGAGATGCCCGGCGCCGGCGCGCCAAAGACCGGGGCGGCCAGCGAGTCGTTGTAGCGGCTGACGATCTGCGGGCCGAGCCTCGTATGCGCCGTCGCCAGCGAGCGCAGCGAGACCATCTTGCCCGAATTGCTGCGCACATATATCCGCCAGATAGCCGCCCTCGTGTTGCGGTCGGTCGAGGCGGCCTGGATGTTCACCTGCCAGACCTGGCCGAACATGTTGAACTGGTTGACGTAGAACCCGCCGAGCGAGGCCTGCAGCGCCTGGAAGATCGAGGCGACCGGCACGCCGAGCGCCTGCGCCTTGGCGCGGTCGATATCGAGATAGATCGACGGGTTGTTCGCCGCATAGGTGCTGAACACATGCACAAGCTTCGGGTCCGAATTCGCCGCGACGATCAGACCCTTGAGCACCGAATCGAATTTCTGCTGGCTGGCGCCGGCGACGTTCTCAAGCTCGTAGGTGAAGCCGCCATTGGTCGACAGCCCGATGATCGGCGGCAGGTTGAAGGCGACGATGTTCGCCCCCTGCACCTGCGCGCCCATCGCGAAGATCTTGCGGATCACCGCCTGCACCGAATTCTTCGGCCCCGGCCGCTGCGCGAACGGCTTGAGGTGTGCAACCATGAATAGCGCGTTCGGCTCGGTCGCCGAATCGAGGATCGAATAGCCGTTGATGGCGATCACGTCCTGCACCTGCGGCAGGGTGTGGATCATCTTTGCCAGCTTCTGCCCCATCGCGTCGGTCCGTTGCAGCGAGGCGCCGGGCGGCAGCGTCGCCTGGATGAACAGCGCGCCCTGATCCTCGTCCGGCAGGAACCCGCCCGGGGTGATCCGCGCCAGCAGGAACGCCGCCGCCCCGAAGGCGACGATCACCATCAGCCCCAGCATCGAGCGCGCAACCAGCCGGCCGATCAGCCGGCTGTAGCCCTCCCGTGTGCGCTCGATGAAATCGAGGATGCGCGCCATGATGCCGTGCCCGTGCTCGCCCCGGCGCAGCAGGATGGCGCAGAGTGCCGGCGACAGCGTCAGCGCGTTCAGCGCCGAGATCAGCATCGCCGTGCTGATCGCCACCGCGAACTGGGTGAACAGCAGGCCGGACAGGCCGGGGATGAACGCCGTCGGCACGAACACCGAAAGCAGCACCAGCATGATCGCGATGATCGGCGCCTGGATCTGCGTCATCGCCACCTTCGCCGCCTCGCGCGGCGACAGCTCCGGCCGCTCCGCCATCACCCGCTCGATATTCTCGACGACGACGATGGCGTCATCCACCACCAGCCCGGTCGCCACCACCAGCGCCAGCAGGGTGATCGTGTTCGCCGAATAACCGAGGGCGAGCATGAAGGCGAAGCTGCCGAGCAGCGCGATCGGCACGACGATCGAGGGCACCAGCGCCGCCCGCCACGAGCCGAGGAAGAAGAACACCACCAGCACGACGAGCGCGAACGCCTCGGCCAGCGTCTTGATCACCTCGCTGATCGTGTCCGAGACGAAGCTGCTGGAATTGTAGACGGTCTTGCTCGCGAGGCTGGCCGGAAACTGCTTCGCGAGCTGCGCGATCTCCGCCGAAACCCGCTTCGACGTCGCCACCGCGTTCGCCCCCGGCGAGAGGAACACGCCGATGGCAACACCGGGATGTCCGTTGATCCGGTCGAGCTGGTTCTCGCTCTGCGGCCCGAGCTTGATGGTCGCCACGTCCTTCAGCCGCAGCAGCGCGCCGCCCTTGTTGCCGCGGATCACGATGTTGCCGAACTGGCGGGGCGATTTCAGCCGGCCCTCGGTCTGCACCGAGAGCTGGTATTGCTGCTTGCCCGCGATCGGCATCAGCCCGATCGTGCCGACCGGCGCCTGGGTGTTCTGGTCTTCGATCGCGCTGATCAGGTCCGCCGGCGTCAGCCCGAGCTGGGCGAGGCGGGCGGTGCTGAAGATCACCCGCATCGCGTAATCCTGCTCGCCGAACATGAAGGCCTGGCCGACCCCCGGCACGCGGCCGAGCGGGTTGAGCACGTTGATCTTCACGTAGTTCGAGATTTGCAGTGGCGTCAGCTTGTTGTCCGGGCTGTAGAAGAACATGAACTCCAGCACCGAGGCCGTGCGCTTGCGCACCGTCAGCCCTTCCTTCTGCACCTCGGCCGGAAGCTGGGTCAGCGCCTGCTGCACCGCGTTGGTCACGTTGACGGTGTCGATGTCCGGGTTGCTGCCAAGCCGGAAGGTGACGGTCAGGTTGTAGGAGCCGTCATTCGCGGTGGTCGAGGAATAGTAGATCTCGTCGCTCAGCCCGTTGATCTTCTGCTCGATCGGCTCGGCCACGGTGTCGTTCACCACCTGCGCCGAGGCGCCGGGATAGGTCGCCGTCACCTGCACCGCCGGAGGCACGATCGAGGGGAACTGCGCCACCGGAATCCGCGTCATCGCGATGATGCCGGCGATCGTCAGCACGATCGCGATCACCATCGCAAAGCGGGGCCGGTCGATGAAGAAGGAGGGGATCACCGGCTCAGCCCTGGGCCTGCGGCGCGGCGATGACCTTCGCCTTCGCCTTCACCCCGGGATGCACCTTCTCGATCCCGTCCACGATCACCTTCGCCCCGATGGCCAGCCCGCTCGCGATCGTCGCTGTTGCCGGCGTGGTCGAGGCGAGCTTCACGTCGTCCCGCGCCACCTTGCCGTCCTTGCCCACGGTCAGCACGTAATCGCCTACCTGGTCGGCCAGCACCGCGTCGCGCGGCAGCACGATCTTGTCCTCCGGCGTGCGGCTGCGCACGATCACGGTGACGAACTCGCCGCTGGTCAGCATCCGGTCGCTGGTCCGCGCCGTGCCGGCCCCGCGGATCACCGGGTTCGGAATCGAGCCCTGCATCGCTAGGCTGTCGGTCGACTGGCTGATCTGGTTGCCGGTGAAATCGAGCGTGCCCTTCTGCGGGTCCAGCTGCCCGTCCGGCAGCCTCACCCGCAGCACCACCCCGGCGAGCCCGCCCTGTTTCGCCAGCTGGTCGCCAAGGCGGATGGCATCGCGCGTCGGCATCGAGAAGACGATGTTCATCGGGTCCTGGCTGACCACGGTCGCGAGCGTGCCGGTGTTCGGCCCGACGACATTGCCGATATTCACCGCACTGGCGCCGATCCGTCCGTCGAGCGGGGCGCGGATCTCGGTATAGGCGAGGTTGATCGCCGCGGTCTCCCGCGCCGCCTCGGCCGCCTGCAGCTTGGCCGCGGCACTTTCCGCCGCCGCCTTGTCATCGTCATAGGTCGATTGCCGGCCCGCCGGCGTGTGCAGCAGCCTGGCCGCGCGCTCCAGCGTCAGCTTCGCGTTGTCCAGCGTCGCCTGCGCGCCGGCGACATTCGCCTTCGCCTGGTCGAACGCCGCCTGATATGGCCCCGGCTCGATCACGTAGAGCAGCTGACCCTTCTTCACCTCCGCCCCCTGGTGGAACAGGCGCTGTTCCAGATATCCGGTCACCCGCGGGACGAGATTGACGATGTGCGCCGCCTGGATCCGTCCGATGAAGCTGTCCTGCTGGTAGACCTTCCGCGGCTTGACGATCACGACGCTGACCACCGGCGGCGGCGGTGCCGCGGCGCTGGCCGCTTCGCTGCCAATGCCGAGCGTCAAAACGAGGGCGGTGATGGCGGCGCGGCAGGCCGTAGCGTGAAACGGTCGTCGCATGCGGTTCCTCTTTGTCGGGTGCGGATCGGGTCGGGCGTGGGCGACAGGGAAGAGATCGGCGCGGTCCGTGGCACGGCAAGATCCGGACGCCGAAAAACGGCAAGTCTCCTGTCCTGCCTCCTGATAATTGAAACGGGGCCGCGCGGTCAATCGCGCGGCCCCGTCCGCCAGCCGGTTATGCGGGAGCCTCCGGCGTTGTTAGAGCACTACATCCGATCCTTCCGGATCGGATGTAGTGCTCTAACTTGTTGATAAATAGAGCATCTTTATCCGATCAGATGATTCCATCTGATCGGATGATGCTCTAATATGTCGGTCTCAGAACGAGATCTGCGTCGCCTGCATCACCTGCGGCAGCGCGCGGATCGCGGCGAGTGCTGCTTCCGGCAGGGTCTCGTCGATCGAGATCAGGCAAACCGCATCGCCACCCTTCTCGGTCCGGCCGAGATGGAAGGTCGCGATGTTGATGCCCTTCTCGGCCAGAATGGCGCTGCACTGGGCGATGAAGCCCGGCTTGTCGCGGTTGGTGACATAGAGCATGTGCCGGCCGAAATCGGCCTCGACCTTGATGCCCTTCACCTCGACCAGCCGCGGCTTCGCCCCGCCGAACAGCGTGCCGGATACGGTGCGCGTCTGCTCGTCGGTCGTCACCGAAACGCGGATCAGCGTCTGGTATTCGCAGTCGCGGTCGAACACCGTCTCCGCCAGCTCGATCCCATGGTCCCGCGCGAAGACCGGCGCGTTGACCATGTTCACACCTTCCATCATCGGCGCGAGCAGCCCGGCGAACAGCGCCGCCGAGAGCGGGCGCTGGTTCACATGCGCGGCAGCACCCTCGTATTCGATGCCGACCTTGCGGATCACGCCCTGCCGCGCCTCGGTCAGCTGCCCCGCGAAACTGCCGAGCAGCTGGCAAAGCTCCATGTAGGGCTTCAGCCGTGGCGCATCCTCGGCCGAGACCGAGGCCATGTTGATCGCGTTCGTCACCGCGCCGGTCAGCAGGAAATCGCTGATCTGCTCGGCCACCTGCAAGGCCACGTTCTCCTGCGCCTCGGTCGTCGCAGCGCCCAGATGCGGCGTGCAGACCACGTTCGGCAGCTCGAAGAGGGGGCTTTCCTTCGCCGGCTCGACCTCGAACACGTCGAGTGCCGCACCCGCCACATGGCCGGATTTCAGCGCGTCATACAGCGCCGCCTCGTCGATCAGCCCGCCGCGCGCGCAGTTGATGATGCGGACACCCGCCTTGGTTTTGGCAAGGCTTTCGCGCGAGAGGATGTTGCGCGTCTGCTCGGTCAGCGGCGTGTGCAGGGTGATGAAATCCGCCCGCGCCAGCACCGTGTCCAGATCCGCCTTCTCGATGCCGAGCGTCGTCGCCCGGGTCTCGGTCAGGTAGGGGTCATAGGCCAGCACGCGCATCTTCAGTCCCAGCGCGCGGTCGGCGACGATCGAGCCGATATTGCCGGCACCGATCAGGCCGAGCGTCTTGCCGGTCAGCTCGACGCCCATGAACCGGTTCTTCTCCCACTTCCCCGCCTTGGTCGAGGCCGAGGCCTCCGGCAGGTCGCGGGCCAGCGCGAACATCATGCCGATGGCGTGCTCGGCGGTGGTGATGGCGTTGCCATAGGGGGTGTTCATCACCACCACGCCGCGCGCGGTGGCCGATTTGACATCCACATTGTCGACGCCGATGCCGGCGCGGCCGACAACCTTGAGATTGGTCGCAGCCTCCAGCAGCTCGCGCGTCACCTTCGTCGCCGAGCGGATGGCGAGCCCGTCGAACTCCCCGATGATCTCGCGCAGTTCGGCCGGGGTAAGCCCGGTCTTTACCGTCACATCGATGCCGCGCCGCTTGAAGATGTCGATGGCGGCGGGGGAGAGCTTGTCGCTGATCAGAACCTTGGGCATGTCTCAGGCCTTCGCGGAAATTTCGGAATGAACGGTGTCGATCGCCCAGTCGATCCAGGGCAGCAGCGCCTCGATGTCGGCGGTCTCGACGGTCGCACCGCCCCAGATCCGCAGCCCCGGCGGCGCATCGCGATAAGCGCCGATGTCATGGGCAACACCCTCGGCCTCCAGCAGCGTGGCGACGCGCTTCGCCGCCTTCGCCTGCGCCTCGGCATCGAGGGCCGCGAACCATGGCGCGGCGATGACGAGGCAGATCGACGTGCAGGAGCGAATCGCCGGGTCGGCGGCAAGGAAGTCCACCCGCTCATTGCCCTCGGCCCACCGCACGATCGCCGCGAGATTCCGTTCCGAGCGCGCGATCATGGCCTTGAGCCCGCCGATGCCCTCGGCCCAGCGTAGCCCGTCCAGCGCGTCCTCCACCGCCAGCATCGACGGCGTGTTGATCGTCTCGCCGGCGAAAATCCCCTCGATCAGCTTGCCGCCCGAGGTCAGGCGGAAAATCTTCGGCAGCGGCCGCTCCGGCTTGAACGTCAGCAGCCTTTCGACCGCGCGCGGCGACAGCGCCAGCATCCCGTGCGCCGCCTCGCCGCCGAGCGCCTTCTGCCACGACCACGTCACCACATCGAGTTTCTCATAGGGCAGGTCCATCGCGAACGCGGCCGAGGTCGCATCCGCGATCACCAGCCCTTCGCGATCCGCCGGAATCCAGTCGCCGTTCGGAATCCGCGCGCCCGACGTCGTGCCGTTCCAGGCCAGCACCACGTCATGGCTGAAATCGACGGCGGCAAGATCGGGCAGCTGCCCGTATGGCGCCTTCAGCACCCGCGCATCGGCGAGCTTGAGCTGCTTGAGCACATCGGTCGCCCAGGCTTCGGAAAAACTCTCGAACGCCAGCACGTCGACCGCTCGTGCGCCGAGCATCGACCACAGCGCCATCTCGACGGCGCCGGTGTCCGAGGCGGGAACGATGCCGAGTCGCCAGTCGGCCGGCAGGCCAAGAATGTCGCGCGAGCGGGTGATCACCTCGGCGAGCTTCGCCTTCGGCTCCTTGGCGCGGTGGCTGCGGCCGAGCATCGCGCCGGAGAGCGCCTCGAGCGTGAAGCCGGGCCGCTTGGCGCAGGGGCCGGACGAAAAATTCGGATTATGGGGGCGAATATGCGGCTTCGCGTGTGCGGCCGCGGTGGCGTCTGCCATCGATGGTCTCCCTTGCAGAAGATAAGCGCCCCGGTGGGGGGGCGTGACCCGAGGCGGGATGTATCCGGCTTTGCGCGCCGCCGCAAGCAAAACCGTGCGCCGCTTCAGCGCGCCTCCTTCATGCCTGCAATCAGGAATTCGCGGTTGCCGTCCCCGCCCTCGATCGGGCTGGGGATGATGCCGAGCCCCCGCCAGCCGGGAAGCTGTGCGAACCAGTCGCCGATCTCGCCGCACACACGTTCATGCACGGCGGCATCGCGCACGATCCCGCCCTTGCCGACCGCTTCCGGCCCCGCCTCGAATTGCGGCTTGATCAGCGCCACCGCGAAGGCACCCGGCGCGCACAGCGCGAGCCCGGCGGGCAGCACCTTGCGCAGCCCGATGAAACTTACGTCGCACACCAGGGCACCGATCCCGCCCGGTATCCCGGCGGCCGACAGGTCGCGCGCGTTCACCCCCTCATGCAGACGCACCCGCGAATCTTCGCGCAGGGCAGGGGCCATCTGCCCGTGTCCGACATCGACCGCATGCACCAGCGCCGCATCGCGCGCGAGCAGCACTTCGGTGAACCCGCCGGTGGAGGCGCCGATATCGAGGCAGATGCGGCCCGCGGGAGACAATCCGAAATGATCGAGTGCCGCGATCAGCTTGAGCGCCCCGCGCGAAACCCAGGACGCGCCGGCATCGGCGACCACCAGCGTTTCGTGGTCGTCCACAAGTTCGCCGGGCTTGCCGATGGACCGTCCGTCGGCGGTCACCTTGCCGGCATGGATCGCCGCCTGCGCCCGCGCCCGGCTCGTGACCAGGCCGCGCGCGACAAGCGCGAGATCCGCCCGGCCGCGCGCCAAATCCGCCTCAGCCGCGGGCGAGGCGCTTCGCGGTGCGCAGCAGGATCTGCCGGTCTTCCGCCGCGCAGGAGCGATAGAGCCGCATCAGCGCCAGCTCGTCGCCCTGCAGCGAGCCGGTTTCCCCGGAGACGAGATAGGCGATCGAGGTGCCGAGAACCTTTGCGATCCGCTCCAGATTTTCCCGGACCTGCCCGGCCCGGTCGGTTTCCCACTGCGCGATCGCCGAACGCGACACGCCAAGCTGGGACGCAAACTCGTCCTGGGTGAGATTGTTCGCCAGACGGAGAGCACGGATCCTTTGCCCGACCGATTCCGGTGGTGCCTGTTTCTTCGTTGCCATACACTCACCATAACGGCATGGCCACGCTGGCGCCAGTTCCACCGTACGATTTGCGCCAAAAAAATGTTAAGAAATATACTTTTTTGCGTCAGCGTCCGTGGTCTGCACGTTATTCTGTCTCGTTTGTGTCAAAAAATTAAAATTGAGATTTGTCGTGCTTTTCCCACGCGTGGCAGGTGTTTCAATGCCCGATATGCGATACGTCCTGCCGCCTTGTTAACGCGACCGGTGAGGCCGGCCTGCCGCCGCCAATGCCATGCCGACAGCCGGCCTGACAGTCAGCGCCGCAGCCGCGCCATGAAAAACCCGTCCATCCCGCCCTGCGAAGCCCACATCCCGGGATGGGTGGCGACATCGCCATCCGCGGTCACCGCCGCCTCCAGCCCCGGCAGCTCGGCGGGGCTGACCGGCACCCGTCGCAGCCCGAGCCGCGTCACAGCGGCCTCGATTCGCGAAGCGCCTTCTTCCGGTTGCAGCGAGCAGACGGCGTAGACCAGCGTTCCCCCCGGCGCGAGCATCGCCGCCGCCGCGTCCAGCAGTCGGTCCTGTAGTGCCGCGCAGGCCTCGATGTCGCGGGGCCGGCGCAGATGCACGATTTCCGGATGCCGGCGGATCGTTCCCGTGGCCGAACACGGCGCATCCAGCAGGATCGCCTCGAACGGTTCCGCCGGTCGCCAGGTGAGCGCGTCCGCCGCGATGGTCTCGGCCGCGAGGCCGAGACGCCCAAGATTTTCCCGCAGCCGCCCCAGCCGGCGCGCGTCGCGGTCCAGCGCCGTCACCGCCGCGCCGGCGGCGGCGAGCTGCGCCGTCTTGCCGCCCGGCGCCGCGCAGAGATCGAGCACACGTCGCCCGGCGACGTCGCCGAGCAACCGCGCCGGCAGCGCGGCCGCCGCGTCCTGCACCCAGAGCGTGCCGGCGGCATAGCCGTAGAGCTGCGTCACGTCGGTTCCCGCCGGCAGCCGTACCGAGCCGGTCGGCAGCCGCTCGCCGCCCTCCGGCATCGCGGCGTCCTCCTTCAGCGTCAGGTCGAGCGGGGCCTCGGCCTGATGCGCGGTGGCGATCGCCCGCGCCGCCGCCCCCCACGAGGTCCAGAGCCAGGGCGGCGTGTCGAGCCGCGCCGGATCCAGCGCCTCCAGCGCCGCCGCGCCTTCCGAGCTCACCTTGCGCAGCACCGCATTGATCAGCCCGGCGAACTTGCCGAGCCCGCGCGCATGGGCGAGCCCTACCGCCGTGCTCACCGCCGCATGCGCCGGCGCGCCGAGCAGCACCAGCTGTGCGGCGCCGATCCGCAGGATATGCCGCACCGGCGCCGGCGGCGCCCGCCGCAGATGGGTTTCGAGAATGGCGTCGAGACAGCCGAGCCGCCGCAGCACGGAAGCCGCGATCCGGTGCGCCGCAGCGCGGTCGCGCGGGGCGATGTTCGGCAGTGCTGCGAGTGCGGCGTCCAGCGGCGCGTGCCGGTCCAGCACGGCGGACAGCAGCGAGAATGCCGCATCGCGGGTGGGGTCGGCCGCTGTCTTGCTCATGCGCACCATGCAACTCTAGGGGGAAAACGGGATGGTGGAGCTGAGGGGAATCGAACCCCTGACCTCCTCATTGCGAACGAGGCGCTCTCCCAACTGAGCTACAGCCCCATCCCTGAGCGGCCAATCGCGCACCCTGAGCCGGAAGTCAAGCCACCAAAGCCGCGTTGTCACGTTGCGCGAAACGCCATGCTTCGCTAACCCGGCATCGAACCCCCAGGAGGTGACGATGCTCGGATCGGTGTTCTGGCTCCTCGACGAGGCCATCCAGATCTATGTCTACATCATGATCGCGGCGGCGATCTTCAGCTGGCTGATGGCATTCGGCGTGCTCGATACCCGCAACCACATCGTCTACCGGATCGAGGAATTCCTCCTCCGCGCGACCGAACCCTTCCTCGCGCCGTTCCGCCGATTCATCCCCGCGATCGGTGGGATCGACGTTTCCTTCATCGTCGGTTTCCTGCTGCTGCGGGCGCTGCAGATCTTCCTTTCCGGGCTCTACGCCCACCTCGCCGTGATGGGCTACCGGTGAGCGGCGCGATGGCCGCCCGCATCATCGATGGCAAGGCCGTCGCCGCGTCGCTGCGCGCCGAGGTCGCCGCTCGCGCCGCCGCGCTGCGCTATGCGCCCGGCCTCGTCGTCGTGCTGGTCGGCGCAGACCCGGCAAGCCAGGTCTATGTCCGCAACAAGGAGCGCGCGGCTGCGGCCGCCGGCATCGCGGGCGAAACCATCCGCCTGCCGGCGACCACCAGCCAGGCCGAGCTTCTCGCCGTGATCGACCGCCTCAACCGCGATGGAGCGGTGGACGGGATTCTCGTCCAGTTGCCCCTGCCGGCCGGGCTCGATGCCGGCGCCGTCATCCGCGCGATCGACCCGGCCAAGGATGTCGACGGCTTCCACCCTGACAACGTCGCCGCCCTCGCGCTCGGCGTGCCCTTCCTTGTGCCCTGCACCCCGCGCGGCGTGATGAAGCTGATCGATGCCTCAGGCATTGCCCCGCGTGGTGCTCGCGCCGTCGTGCTCGGCCGCTCCAACATCGTCGGCCGGCCGATGGCCGCCCTGCTGCTCGCCGCCGATGCCACCGTCACCATCGCCCATTCCCGCACCCGCGACCTCGCTGCCGAGTGCCGCCGTGCGGATATCCTGGTCGCCGCCGTCGGCCGGGCCGAAATGGTGAAGGGTGACTGGGTCGCCCCCGGCGCCACGGTCATCGATGTCGGCATCAACCGCACCGCAGACGGAAGGCTGGTCGGCGACGTCGCCTATGACGAGGCTGCCGCGGTCGCCGGCGCGATCACGCCGGTTCCCGGCGGCGTCGGCCCGATGACGATTGCCTGCCTGCTGGAAAACACCCTGATCGCCGCCGCCGCCCGCCGCGGCTAGAGCACTTTCCGATCCGATTGGATCGGATGTAGTGCTCTATCATATTGATAAATCGAGCATCTTTATCCGATCAGATGATTCCATCTGATCGGATGATGCTCTGCCCCCTTGTCGCGGGCGGGCGTGGCGTGGCTCAGGCCTTGCGCGTCACGGTGCGCCCGGGGCGCCCGGGGCGACCAGCGCGCAGCCGGTCGGGCCGCCGCGCAGCGCCTGGCAGGCATTGACCGCCGCATCGTGCGGCAGGTTGACAAACCGGGCGCGATAGAACTGCCCATGCGTTGTCGCCACCGGCTCGACCATCGGCTGCGCCTTGATCAGCATCGCCACCGCGGCCAGCTCGGCGATGCCGAGTGCGGCCTTGGCGTGCGCCGGCGTATCGTAGGCGCCGACCTGGATGCTCCAGCGCCCGCCACCCAGCGTTCGCGTTGCCGCCGGCGCGTGTGCCGCGGCCAGCCGCATCGTCGCATGCGCCGGAGCGGCCACGGGCGGTGTCTGCCGTGGCGCCGACATGCGCTGCGCCGGGGCGGGCGCTGTCACCGGCGGCCCGTCCATCACCGGGGTCGCTGCCTCGGCCGAGGGGATCAGCGAAAACCCGCCAAAGACATCATGCCGCCGCGCCGGCGGCCGCCCGCGCGTGGCGGCGGGCGCTGGCGCCACCTGCGGCTCCACCGCGACGGGTGGCGCGAGTGCCGCGACCCTGAACGGCACGGGGGCGGGCACCGGTACCGGCGCCTGGTTGCGATTCATCGCGAGCTGCGCCTGGTTCAGCCGCGAGGTCGCCGCCTCGTCGGCGCCCGGCCGCATGCCCGCCGGAATCCGCGTCGGCAGCTGGTTCATCGCCACCGCCTCCGCGCCGGAGGTCCCCGCCGGATACACGCCCGCGATCCGCGGTGCGATCATCGCGACATAATGCCGCGTCTCCGCCGGCAAAGGCTGGCGATAGTCGAGATAGTCGTCGAGCCGTCCCGGCCCCGCATTGTAGGCGGCAAGGAAGCCGGGCGAGCCGTAGATCTCGTACATCTGGTGGATATAGGCGGTCCCGGCCATGATGTTGTCGCGCGGGCTGAACGGGTCGGGCCCAAGCCCGTAGCGTGCCGCCATTTCCTGGTAGGTCTGCGGTTCGAGCTGCATCAGCCCCATCGCCCCGGCGCCGGAGACGGTGAGATGCCCGTTCATGTACTCATGCCCGCCGGATTCGACGCGCATCACCTCGCGAATCCATTTCGTCGGCACGTCGAACCGTGTCGAGGCCTGGGCGATATAGGGGCCCCACGGGTCGCTCGGTGGCCCGGGCGGCCGGTAATCGGCCGGCGCGTTGGCGGCATAGCGCGCGGCGAGCTGGCTCGGGCTCAGGCTGGCCTGGTGGGACGAACACGCGGCGAGCAGCGCCAGCGCCGAGAGTCCGGCAAGCTGACCCAGCCGGCGGCGCCACTGTCGGGGCATGACCGGTGCGCGCGAGGTGGGGTTGAACGCAGTGGTCAACGCATGTCTCCCATCGCAGAAACGGGGCGGTGCGCCGCGCGGCGGCGGCTCTGGTCACCCCTTGCGCCGGAAGCCTCGACCGGCACATGAAAATCGTCTCATAAGCGCTTAACTTATAGCCGATTTCAAGGCAACATGATTCTGCGCGCCGTGGTGTCGGCCCGCGCCCGGAGGCCAGATCATGAAACGCGTCCCGCCGCCCGCCCTGCTGCCCGCTCGCGCCGCGGCCCTGTCTTTCGTCCTCGGTCTCTGCCTTGCCGGCTGCGCCACCAATGTCCCGCCGCCGCCCCGTGCCGCCGGCGTCGCCGGCGAGGTGGTGGCGGTGCGGCCCGTCGCTCCCGGAGCGCGCCGCCTCGTGCTCGGCGCGCTGGGGGTCGACACCGCGCCCTCCGCCGCGCCGGCCAGCGAATATATCGTCCGCCTCGGCGATGGCAGCGTGGTGTCCGTGGTCGAGCCGGGGATGCCGGCCTTGCGCCGCGGGGCTGCGGTGCGCGTCATCGAGGCCGATCCGCCGCGCCTGCTGCCCGCCTCGCCCTGATCCCGGCGCCCCGCCATGCCGCCACCGCTTGCCAAGCGGCTGTCCGCTTCCCAATTCCCATCGCTGATACACCGCATCCGCCGCAATCCCGGGGAGGGGCGATGAACGAACGCAGGCTTGGCAGATCGCTGGTCGTCTCCGCGCTCGGCTTCGGCTGCATGGCCCTGGCCGGGCCAAACGCCGCCGGCCCGGAGCTGGCCGCCGCCGAGGCGCTGGTTCGGCGCGCCGTCGAGCGCGGGATCTGTTTCTTCGATACCGCCGATGTCTATGGCCTTGGTGCCAGCGAGAGCCTGCTCGGGCGTTGCCTCGCGCCGATCCGCGACCAGGTCGTGCTCGCCACCAAGGCAGGCATCCGCCGCGGGGCCGACGGCGCCTTTCTCGGCATCGACGGTTCGCCCGCCCATCTGCGCGCCAGTTGCGAGGCCAGCCTGCGCCGCCTTGGCACCGGCACGATCGACCTGCTGATCCTTCACCGCGTCGATCCCGCCATTCCGGTCGAGGACTCGGTTGGCGAGATGTCCCGCCTCGTCGCCGAGGGCAAGGTGCGCTTCCTCGGCCTGTCCGAGGCGGCGCCGGACAGCATCCGCCGCGCCCATGCCACTCACCGTCTTGCCGCGGTCGAGAGCGAATATTCGCTGCTGACCCGCGACCCGGAGGCCGACACGCTCGCCTGCGTCCGCGCGCTCAATATCGGGTTCATCGCCGCCTCGCCGCTCGGCCGTGGCCTGCTCACCGGCACGCTGCACCGGCCCGAAGACCTCCCCGAGGGCGACGCACGACGCGCCCAGCCGCGCTTCTTCGCCGAGAATTTCGCCCGCAACGTCGCGCTCGTGCGCATCGTCGAGGACATGGCGCACCGCCTGCGCTGCACCCCGGCGCAGCTGGCGCTTGCCTTCCTGCTGGCCCAGGGGAGCGACGTGGTGCCGATCCCCGGCCCGCGGTCGGAGGCGGAATTCGATGAAAATCTCGGTGCGCTCGAAGTGCCGTTATCCGCCGAGGATCTCGGCCGGCTGATGCGGGCGGTGCCGCCGGGCGCTGCCGCCGGCGCCCGGCAGGTGCCGGAGCAGATGGCCACGTTCGGCCGCTGAGCAGCGGCGCGAGGGAGCGTTCCCCCGCGACGACATTTCAGCGCCGCGCGCGGCTTGCCCTGCCCGCGATCGGCCGCGCGATCAGGTCTCGAAGCCGGTGCAGCGCCGTCCCTGGATCATCGCGAGGAATTCCCGCCGCGTCGAGGCGTCGTCGCGGAATGCGCCGAGCATCCGGCTGGTTACCATCGACACGCCCGGCTTGTGCACCCCGCGGGTCGACATGCATTCGTGCCCGGCCTCGATCACGACGGCAACGCCGCGCGGCTGCAGCACCTCGTTGATCGTGTTGGCGATCTGCGCCGTCAGCTTTTCCTGGATCTGCAGGCGCCGCGCATAGGCATCCACCACGCGGGCGAGCTTGCTGATCCCCACCACCCGCCGGTTCGGCAGGTAGGCGACATGCGCCACACCGATGATCGGGACCATGTGATGCTCGCAATGCGATTCAACGCGAATGTCGCGCAGCAGCACCATCTCGTCATAGCCCTCGGTTTCCTCGAAGGTGCGCGAGAGGATGGCCTCCGGGTCTTCGCGATAGCCGCGGAAGAAATCCTCATAGGCGCGGGCGACGCGGGCCGGCGTGTCGATCACGCCTTCGCGGGTCGCGTCGTCTCCGGCCCAGCGGATCAGCGTACGGATCGCTGCCTCCGCCTCCTCGCGGCTGGGGCGGTCGTCATGGTCGGTGCTGTCGAGCTGGTGTGGCGGCGTGCGGATATCCACGGGCTTGTCTCCCTTCTTGTCGGGCACGGCCGTCAGTCAGCCGCTGAATGAGACGCGATATGGTCGGGGATTCGATCCCCGCAACCCGCGTTCCCGTCATTGCCCGCCTGAGCGTCCGTGCGGCGCATCCGCGGCCTCAATGCAGCCGATGGTCCGCGTGCGGGCTGTCGAGGCTGAAGCCCGGCGTCGGCACGTCGAACTCCTCCCCGCTATCCACCGCGACCATGTGGAAAATGCCCGACATGAACCCCGAGGGCGTCTCCAGCGGTGTGCCGGAGGTGTATTCGAACGTGTCGCCCGGGTCGAGCATCGGCTGCTCGCCCACCACCCCTGGCCCATGAACGTGCTGGACATGGCCGGTGGCGTCGGTGATCGTCCAGGTCCGCCGCAGAAGCTGCGCCGTCACCTGTCCCACGTTCTCGATCCGCACCTGATAGGCCCAGACGAAATGGCGTTCGTCCGGGCGCGACTGGTCCTCAAGGAAAATGGCCCGGATGCTGACCCTGATCCTGGCATCCTCGTTGACGAACATGTCGCCGGTCTGGTGAACGCGTCGGGTGGTCATGGCGTCGCCGTTATCGTCTCCTGTGGCCGGGCCCCGACCTTCATCAATCTGTAAACCCCGCCACGGCGGACGACAAGCCATGCCGCCCGTCCCCTGGGCGTGACCGCGCGGCGGATCGGGAGTAGGTAGACCCCCATGCACAGGCTTACGGTCGCGGCGCTGCGCCGCGCGCTCACCCGCCGCGGCGCCGCCGCCCTTGCCCTCTGTCTCGCCGGCGTTGCGGCCGTCCCCGGCGCGTCCGCCGCCGCTGCGCCCGACCTGCCGACGGTGCGCGCGCCCTACGGCGCCTACATGGCCGGCGCCTATGCCGCCCAGACCGGCGACCAAGAGGCCGCCGCGCATTATCTGGGCGCCGCCCTCGCGCGCGATCCCGGCAATGCCGCCCTCGCCAGCCAGGCCTTTCTCAGCGCGGCGCTGGCCGGCCGGCCCGACGCGGCGCGGCTTGCCGCCCGCCTGTCCGGCGATCCGCTCGCCGCCATGACCCTGGCCAACGCGGCGGTGCGCCGTGGCGACTGGAAAACCGCCGCCACCCGGTTTGCAAGCCTCCCCGCCGAGGGGCTGACCGGCCTGGTGCGGCCGCTGCTGCTCGCCTGGTGCGAGGCGGGCGATGCCGATTACGGTGCCGCCATCGCGCGCCTCGACCGCGCCGCGCAAGCCGGCGCCTTCGCGTCGATCGACCGTCTGAACGCCGCCCTGATCGCCGACATGGCCGGGCGCGAAGCCCAGGCCGCGCGGCTCTATGCCGCAGCTGCCGCCACCAGCGCCGGGCCGCCCAGCCTGCGGCTCGCCCAGGCGCTGGCCAGCTTCGCCGCGCGCGCCGGCCATCCCGCCCAGTCCCGTGCCATTCTCGTCGCGCTGGTGGCCGCCCATCCCGATCTCGGCATCGCCCTGCCCGCACTCGAACGCGCCGCCGCAACCCCGGTCATCGGCTCCGCGGCCGACGGCATCGCCGAGGCCTATCTGACCCTTGCCGGCACGATCAACCGCCGGCAGGACCCGCTGCTGCGCCGCCTCCTGCTTCGCTTCGCGCTTCACCTGCGGCCCGGCCTTGCCGCCGCCCGCATGCTCGCCGCCGATGACAACGTGCAGGACAAGCATCCCCGCGCCGCCGCCGCCCTGCTCGCCGCCATCCCGCCGGACGACCCGCTCTATGCCCCCGCCCTGCTCCAGCGCGCCAACATCCTGATCGGCCTCGGCGAGGGCCGGAATCTGCTCCCGGCGCTGGCGGCGCTCGCGAAGGCCCATCCGCATGCCACCGAGCCGCTCGCCCTTGCCGCCGACATCGAGCGCGCCGCCGGCGACAACGCCGCCGCCATCCGCCTGTCCACCGCCGCGATCGCCCGCGCCGGCCAGCCGCTGCCGGCCCGCGCCTGGTCGCTGTTCTATGCCCGCGCCATCGCCGAGGACCATGCCGGCCAGTGGAAGCCGGCCGAGGCGGACCTGCGCGAGGCGCTCGCCCTTTCGCCCGGCCAGCCCTATGTGCTGAACTACCTCGCCTATTCCTGGGCGCTGCGCGGCGAACGCCTGGCCGAGGCCGAACGGATGCTGCGCCAGGCCCTCGCCGTCGACCCGCACGAGGGGGCGATCATCGACAGTCTCGGCTATGTCCTGCTGCGCGAGGGCAAGCTCGCCGAAGCGATGACGACGCAGATCCACGCCGTCCATCTTGCCCCGGACGATGCCGAGGTGAACGCCCACCTCGCCGACATCTACGCCGCTGCCGGCCACAAGCTTGCCGCCGAGCACCAGTGGGGGCGCGCGCTTTCGCTGCATCCCGACCCGAAGCTGCGCGCAACGATCGAGGCGCGGCTCAAGGCCGTTGCCGCCCGCTGAAAGGCCCTGACATGACCGAAGCTTCCCCCGGCTTCGCCTGCGCGAAGGTGAACCTCCATCTCCATGTCACCGGCCGGCGCGACGATGGCTACCACCTGCTCGACAGTCTCGTGGTCTTTCCCCCGGTCGGCGACGAACTGGCGATCGAGCCGGCCGCCAGCCTGTCGCTCGCGGTCGATGGCCCCTTCGCCGCGGCGCTGTCCGGCGAGGATGACAATCTCGTCCTCCGCGCCGCCACCCGCTTCGCCGCCCATGCCGGCCGCGCGCCGGAGGCCGCCTTCCGCCTCACCAAGTCGCTGCCCGTCGCCTCGGGCATCGGCGGTGGCTCGGCCGATGCCGCGGCGGCGCTGCGCCTGCTCGCGGCGCGCTGGCGGGCGCCCATCCCGGCCGACCTCGCCCTCGGCCTCGGCGCCGATGTTCCGGTCTGCCTTGCCCGGCGCCCGGCGCGGATGTCCGGCATCGGCGAGATCCTCGCCCCCGCGCCCGCGCTGCCGCCCTTCGGCCTGCTGCTGGTCAATCCGGGTGTTGCGGTGTCCACCCCGGCCATTTTCCGCGCCCGGACCGGCGGGTTTTCGCCCCCGGCGGTGCTGCCCACGCGCTGGCCGACCGCCGCGCGCATGGCGACCGACCTTGCCCGCCTCGGCAACGATCTGCAATCCGCCGCCATCACCCTGGCACCCATCATCGCCGAGGCGCTCGCCGCCATCGCCGTCTCCGAATCCTGCCTGCTGGCGCGGATGAGCGGCTCGGGGGCGACCTGTTTCGGCCTGTTCCCCGATGCCGAAGCCGCCCGCCGCGCCGCCGCCCGCCTCCGCCGCGCGGACTGGTGGTGCTGGGGCGGGGAGGGGCAGATCGCCCCGGCGCAGGGCTGAACCCGTCCCGCCCCGGTTGCATCCCCCGCCCGGGACGGGCAAGACGCGGCAAGACGGAGCACGAACCATGCGCGCAGGCATCATCCTCTTCCCCGGCATCAACCGCGAACGCGACATCGCCATCGCCCTCGAGGCGAGTCTCGGCGTGAAGCCGCGCCTTGTCTGGCACCGCGAGACCGATCTCGCCGGGCTCGACCTCGTGGTGATCCCCGGCGGCTTCTCCTATGGCGACTACCTGCGCTGCGGCGCGATGGCGGCGCAGTCCCCGGTGATGCGCGCCGTGGTCGAGCACGCGAAGCGCGGTGGCTATGTGCTCGGCGTCTGCAACGGCTTCCAGATCCTCACCGAGGCGCAGCTCCTCCCCGGCGCGCTGCTGCGCAATGCCGGGCTGCGCTTCCTCTCGATGGACTGCCGCCTCCGCGTCGAGCGCAACGATACGGTCTTCGCCGGCCAGTATGACAAGGGCGCCGTCTTCCGCGCCCCGATGGCGCATGGCGATGGCAATTACATCGCCGATCCCGCAACGCTCGACCGGCTGGAAGGCGAGGGGCTGGTCGCCTTCCGCTATGTCGATGAAACCGGCGCGGCAACCGAGGCCGCCAATCTCAACGGCTCCGCCCGCAACATCGCCGGCATCTACGCGCCCGGCCTGCGCATTCTCGGCCTGATGCCGCACCCGGAAAACCTGGTCGACCCGGCCACCGGCGGCACCGACGGCAAACCCCTGTTCGACAGTCTCAACGCCATCGGGAGGGCGGCATGAACCCCACGGTGATCGACGCCGCGCTGGCCCGCTCCTTCGGCCTCGCCGCGGAGGAATACGACCGCGTCCTCGCCATCATGGGCCGGGTGCCGACGCTCACCGAGCTCGGCATCTTCTCGGTGATGTGGTCCGAGCACTGCTCCTACAAATCCTCCCGCATCTGGCTGAAAACGCTGCCGACCACCGCCCCCTGGGTCATCCACGGCCCCGGCGAGAATGCCGGCGTCGTCGATATCGGTGAGGGCAAGGCGGCGATCTTCAAGATGGAGAGCCACAACCACCCGAGCTTCATCGAGCCCTACCAGGGGGCGGCGACGGGCGTCGGCGGCATCCTGCGCGACGTCTTCACCATGGGGGCCCGCCCCGTCGCCAATCTCAACGCGCTGCGCTTCGGCGATCCGTCGCTTCCGGTGACGAAGCGCGTGGTCGATGGCGTGGTCCGCGGCATCGGCGGCTACGGCAACTGCGTCGGCGTGCCTACCGTCGGCGGCGAGACCAATTTCCACCCCTCCTACAACGGCAATCCGCTGGTCAACGCGATGACCGTCGGCATCGCGGCGCAGGACCGCATCTTCCTCTCGGCGGCGGCCGGCATCGGCAACCCGGTCGTCTATGTCGGCTCGAAAACCGGCCGCGACGGCATTCACGGCGCGACCATGGCCTCCGCCGAATTCGGCGCCGATGCCGAGGAAAAGCGCCCCACCGTGCAGGTCGGCGACCCGTTCATCGAGAAGCTGCTGATCGAGGCCTGCCTCGAACTGATGGCGACCGACGCCATCGTCGCGATCCAGGACATGGGCGCCGCCGGCCTCACCTCCTCCTCGGTCGAGATGGCGGGGAAGGGCGGTGTTGGCATCGAGCTTGAGCTTGACGCCGTGCCCCAGCGCGAGACCGCCATGTCCGCCTACGAGATGATGCTCTCCGAAAGCCAGGAGCGCATGCTCATCGTCCTCAAGCCCGGCCGCGAAGACATGGCCCGCGCCATCTTCGAGAAATGGGAGCTGGATTTCGCCGTCATCGGCCACATCACCGACACCGGCCGCATCGTGGTTAAGCACCAGGGCAGGGTCGAGGCCGATATCGAGCTCGCCCCGCTGGCCGACCAGGCGCCGCTCTACGAGCGCCCCTGGGTCGAACCCGCGAAACCCGCCCCGCTCGGCCCGGTCGAAAGCCCGCTCGCGCCCGGCGCCGCCCTGCTCGCCCTGATCGGCTGCCCCGACCTCGCCTCCCGCGCCTGGATCTGGAACCAGTATGACGGCACCGTCGGCGGGCAGACGCTGCGCCGTCCCGGCCAGGCCGACGCTGCCATTGTCCGCATCGAGGGCAGCCGCCGCGCCCTGGCACTGACCACCGACTGCACGCCGCGCTACTGTTTCGCCGATCCCGAGACCGGCGGCGCGCAGGCCGTCGTCGAATCCTGGCGCAACATCACCGCGACCGGCGCCACCCCGCTCGCCGTGACCGACAACCTCAATTTCGGCAACCCGGAAAAACCCGCGATCATGGGCCAGATCGTCGCCGCCATCCGCGGCATGGGCGAAGCCTGCCGCGCGCTCGACTACCCGATCGTCTCCGGCAACGTCTCGCTCTACAACGAGACCGAGGGCACCGCGATCCTGCCCACCCCGGCGATCGGCGGCCTCGGCGTGATCGAGGATGGCGCCGCCGCCACCGGCATCGCCCTCGCCCCCGGCCTCGATCTCGTGCTGATCGGCGAAACAAGAGGCGAACTCGGCGCCTCGCTCTTCCTCCGCGAAATCCTTGGCCGCGAGGACGGCGCGCCGCCCGCGCTCGACCTTGCCGCCGAGAAGCGGAACGGCGATTTCGTCCGGCGCCAGATCCACGCCGGCGCCATCGCCGCCTGCCATGACGTGGCGGATGGCGGCCTGCTCGTCGCCCTCGCCGAAATGGCGCTCGCAGGCAACACCGGAATCGCGCTGGCCGCGATCCCCGTGGGAATCGCCCCGCACGCATTCTGGTTCGGCGAGGACCAGGCCCGTTACATCGCGGCAACGTCCGATGGCGCCGCCCTGCTCGCCGCCGCCGCTGCCGCCGGCATTCCCGCGCGCGCCCTCGGTCGCAGCGGCGGCGATCATTTGACAGGCCCTGATGGCATCGCCATATCTCTGCAAGATATCCGTGCCGCGCACGAGGCGTTTTTCGCGCGCTGGTTCGCCTGAACGACGAGGACAAGCCCATGGCCATGTCGGCCGCCGAAATCGAGGACATGATCAAGTCCGCCCTGCCGGACGCACGGATCACCGTGGAAGACCTCGCCGGCGATGGCGAGCACTATGCCGCGACCGTCGTCAGCGCGCAGTTTCGCGGCCTTTCGCGGGTGCGCCAGCACCAGCTCGTCTATGCCGCCCTGCAGGGGCGGATGGGCGGGGTGCTGCACGCCCTCGCGCTGCAGACTTCGGCGCCCGAGTGACGCCAGCGTCCATTTTCCCAGGAGATACCCCCATGAGCCAGGCCACCGAAAACCAGGCCTTCGCCAGCATCAAGACCGCCGTCGACGAAAACCCCGTCATGCTCTTCATGAAGGGCACGGCGATGTTCCCGCAATGCGGCTTCTCCGCCCGCGTGGTGCAGATCCTCACCCACATGGGCGTGCCCTTCAAGACCGCGAACGTGCTGGAAGACGCCGAGCTGCGCGACGGCATCAAGCAGTTCTCCAACTGGCCGACCATTCCGCAGCTCTACGTCAAGGGCGAATTCGTCGGCGGCTGCGACATCGTGACCGAGATGTTCCAGTCCGGCGAACTTCAGACCCTGTTCGACCAGAACGGAATCGCCAAGACCGGCGCCTGAGCGTTCCGGCGGGTCCGGTTCCGCGGTGCCGACAGCGCACCTCGCCGTCATGCCGCGCGATGGGCTGGCCCGCCGCTTCTGCTTCGTGACCGATGAGTGGCCGCGCCCGGGCGCGGCCGGTCATCTTGCCTATAATCATGCGCTCATCACCCATCTGCGCGCTGCCGGCCACACGGTCGATCTCTACCTGACCCGCCCGCGCCTGCCCGCCCCGGTGATGCGTCTTGCCCCCGGCACGGTGCCGGTTGCCGGCCGCCGCCTGTTCCGCGTCGGCCGCCTCCTCGTCGCCGCCGAGCCGCGCGCCGCCGCTGCCGCCCTGCTGCGCCGCGTTGCCCCTTGGCTGCTGCCGCGCCGCGGCGGCACCGATGTCGTGCTCGGCGCCAGCATCTCGGCCGCCGATTCCGGCTGGATCGCCGGGCGCATCGCCGCCAGCCGGCCCGACGCGATCCTGATCGACACTATCTTCCGCGCGCCGCTGCTCGACGAGCCGTCCCTGTCCGGCATCCCGACGGTGCTGCTCACGCACGATGTGTTTCATCGCCGCCACGCAGCACTGCGCCTCGCCGGCTACAGCGTCGCTCCCGCCGAGCTCGACCGCGCGCAGGAGGCCGCCCTGCTGGCCCGCGCCGGCACCCTGGTCGCCATCCAGCCCGAAGAGGCCGCGCTGTTGCGGGGCATGTGCCCGTCACAGCGTGTGCTGACCGTGCCGATGCCGGCCGTCCCGCTGCCGCGCCCGCCCGGCGCTGCCCGTCATGCGGACCGGCTGGTCTTCGTCGGCTCCGACAACCTGCCTAATCTCGACGGGCTGCGCTGGTTCCTGCGCGAGATCTGGCCCGGCCTGCGCCGCGCCCGGCCGCTGCTGCGGCTCGACCTCGCCGGCGATTGCGGCGCAGCACTCGGCCGCCTGCCCGCCGGGGTGCACCGGCTCGGCCGCATCGCCGATCTCGCGCCGTTGCTGCACTCCGCGAGCCTCGCCATCGCCCCGCTGCGGGCCGGGTCCGGCCTCAAGGTGAAGTTGCTCGACTATGCCCGTCATGGCCTCTGGACGGTGGCGACCCCGGATGCGCGGGCCGGCCTCGCGCCGGATGGCTGCATGCCGGTCTACACGGCGGACAGCGCGGCCAGCTTCGGGGCCACCATTCTTGCTGCCCTCGCCCATGGCGGGGGCGAAGCGGAGGCGCTCGCCTATATCCGCCGCCACTACGCGCCGGCCACCATCTTCGCCACGCTCGACGAGGCGTTGCAGCGCGCCTGAGTGCTGCCCCCAAACCTCGGTCTTGCGCCGGCGATGTTCGGGGGCAACTGGCTAGAGCACGTTCCGATCCATCAGGATCGGATGTCGTGCTCTATCTTTTTGATAAATTGAGCATCTTTATCCGATCAGATGATTCCATCTGATCGGATGATGCTCTATGCCAGCTCGACCAGCAGGTCCTTCGCGTCCACCGCGTCGCCCGGCTTCACGTGCAGCGCCTTCACCCGGCCGTCGCGCGGGGCGGAAATCCGCGTCTGCATCTTCATCGCCTCGATCGCGACCAGCGCCTCGCCCTGCGTCACCGCCTGGCCCTCGGTCACCAGCACGCTGGCGATCACGCCGGGCATCGGCGCGCCGATCTCGCCCTCGGCCTGCTCCTGCGCCTTGCGGCGGTGGGCGCGGGTCGGCGTTGCCGCCCGGTTCGGCACCTTGACCATGCGCGGCTGGCCGTTCAGCTCGAAGAATACCCGCACATCGCCGTCATCGTCGGTCTCGGTCAGCGTCTGCAGCCGGATCACCAGCCGCTTGCCCGGCTCGATATCCACGGCGATGTCCTCGCCCGGCTCCATCCCGTAGAAGAACACCGGCGTCGGCAGCACCGCCACCGGCCCGTAATGCCCGCGCGCCTTGCGATAGGCGGCATACACGTCGGGATACATCGCATAGGCGGCCAGCTCGTCCTCGTCGATCCTGGCACCGCAGCGCTTCTCCGCCTCGGCGCGCATGGCGTCGAGATCGGCGGGGGCCAGCAGCGAGCCGGGGCGGACGGTATAGGCCGCATCCCCGCGCAGCGCCTTCGCCTGCAACGCCTCCGGCCATCCGCCCGGCGGCTGGCCGAGATCGCCGCGCAGCATCTCGATGGTCGAGGCCGGGAAGGCGATCTCCCGCGTCGGGTCGAGCACGTCGCCCACCGACAGGCCCTGGCTGACCATCATCAGCGCCATGTCGCCCACCACTTTCGACGACGGAGTCACCTTCACGATGTCGCCGAACATCATGTTCACGTCGCGATAGGCGCGGGCGATCTCGTGCCAGCGCTCGGCCAGCCCCATCGAGGCCGCCTGCTCGCGCAGGTTGGTGAACTGCCCGCCCGGCATCTCGTGGAGATACACTTCCGACGCGCCGGACTGCAGGTCGCTCTCGAACGCCGCATACTGCGCCCGCACCGCCTCCCAGTAGAACGAGAGCCGGCGGATCGCCACCGGGTCGAGCCCGGCGTCGCGTTCGGTATGCCGCCACGCCTCCACCAGCGAGCCGAGGCAGGGCTGCGAGGTCAGGCCGGACATCGGGTCCATCGCCGCATCCACCGCGTCCACCCCGGCCTCGACCGCGGCCAGCACCGTCGCCGCCGAAATCCCCGACGTGTCATGCGTGTGCAGATGGATCGGCAGCCCCACCGCCTCCTTCAGCGCCCGCACCAGCACGCCGGCCGCCGAGGGTTTCAGCACGCCCGCCATGTCCTTGATCGCGAGGATGTGGCAGCCCGCCGCCTCCAGCTGCTTCGCCAGCCCGACATAGTAGTTCAGCGAATATTTCGCCCGGTCGGGGTCGAGAATGTCGCCGGTGTAGCAGATCGCCCCCTCGGCCAGCCGCCCGCTCTGCCGCACCGCATCGATGGCGACGCGCATGTTCTCCACCCAGTTGAGGCAGTCGAAGATGCGGAACAGGTCGATCCCGCCCGCCGCCGCGCGCTGCACGAAATGCCGCACCACGTTGTCGGGGTAATTGGTGTAGCCCACCCCGTTCGCCCCGCGCAGCAGCATCTGCAACAGGATGTTCGGCACCGCTTCGCGGATCTGGCGCAGCCGCTCCCACGGGCTCTCGGTCAGGAACCGCATGGCGACGTCGAAGGTCGCCCCGCCCCAGCATTCGAGCGAGAACAGCCCCGGCAGCCCCGCGGCATAGGCGGGCGAGGCGGCGACGATGTCGTAACTGCGCATCCGCGTCGCCAGCAGCGACTGGTGGGCGTCGCGCATCGTCGTGTCGGTCACCAGCACCCGCGTCTGCGCGCGCATCCATTGCGCGAACCCCTCGGGGCCGAGCCGCTCCAGCACCTGCTTCGTCCCCTCGACCGGCGCCGCCGCCAGCCGCGGCACCTCCGGCCGCCGCGCGCTCGCCGCCGGCCGCCGCCGCCCCCGCGTCTCCGGGTGGCCGTTCACCGTCACGTCGGCGATGTAGCGCAGCAGCCGCGTCGCCCGGTCGCGCCGGCGGGGCAGGGCGAACAGCTCCGGCGTGGTGTCGATGAACCGCGTGGTGTAATCCCCGGCGCGGAAGGCGGGATGCGTCAGCAGCGCCTCCAGGAAGGGCAGGTTGGTGCTCACCCCGCGGATGCGATACTCGCGGATCGCCCGCACCATCCGCGCGATCGCCTCCTCCGGCGTCGGCGCCCAGGCCGTCACCTTCTCCAGCAGCGCGTCATAGAAGCGTGTCACCACCGCGCCCGAATAGGCCGTCCCGCCATCGAGGCGGATGCCGAAGCCGAACGCCCCGCGATAGGCGGAAATTCGTCCGTAATCCGGAATGAAATTGTTCTCCGGGTTTTCCGTGGTGATCCGGCATTGCAGCGCGTGCCCGTCGAGCACGATCGCCTCCTGCGCCGGAATCCCGGTCTCGCCCGGCCGCCCGATCCGCCCGCCCTCGGCGATGCGGATCTGCGCCTTCACGATATCGAGCCCGGTCACCACCTCGGTCACCGTGTGCTCCACCTGGATGCGCGGATTGACCTCGATGAAATAGAACCGCCCGGTCTCGCGGTCGAGCAGGAACTCCACCGTCCCGGCGTTGCGGTAATCGGTCGCCCGGCCGATCGCCAGCGCCGCCGCGCACAGCCCGGCGCGCGTCTCGGCATCGAGATACGGCGCCGGCGCGCGCTCGATCACCTTCTGGTGCCGCCGCTGGATCGTGCAGTCCCGCTCGAACAGGTGCACGAGATTGCCGTGCGTATCGCCGAGGATCTGCACCTCGACATGCCGCGCCCGCCGCACCAGCTTCTCGAAATACACCTCGTCATTGCCGAACGCCGCCAGCGCCTCGCGCCGCGCCGTCTCCACCTGTTCGGCGAGCCCCTCCGCGCTCTCGATCGGCCGCATGCCGCGCCCGCCGCCGCCCCAGGAAGCCTTGAGCATCACCGGATAGCCGATCTCCGCGGCGATCCGCCCGATCTCCGCCGCATCGCGCGGCAGCGGTGCGGAGGCCGGCATCACCGGCACGCCCACGCTCTCCGCGAGCTGCCTTGCGGCCACCTTGTTGCCCAGCGTCCGCATCGTCTGCGGCGCCGGTCCGATGAACGCGATCCCCCGCGCCGCGCAGGCCTCGGCGAATTCCGGATTTTCCGACAAAAACCCGTAGCCCGGATGAATCGCGTCCGCCTTCGCCTCCTCGGCGACGCGCAGTATCTCCTCGATCGACAGATACGCCTCGATCGGCCCCATCCCCTCGCCGATCAGATAGGCCTCGTCCGCCTTGAAGCGGTGCAGCGACAGCTTGTCCTGTTCGGCATAGACGCCGATCGTGGTGATCCCGAGCTCGGTCGCCGCCCGGAATACCCGGATCGCGATTTCCGATCGGTTCGCCACCAGAAGCCGCCTGAATGTCTGCACCACCCTGTGCCTCCTTTGTCATTTTTTGAAGACTGGAGCCTATGGGCACCCGGCGGCGAGGGCAAGGCGTTTTTGTGCGTTGCGAAAAACCCGTGGCGAGACCGGCGGTTTCTTCTCGCCCGCGAATGCTTTAATAACGAACCATAACATTCAACACGTTTAAAGACGGATCGTTAATCACCACACCCCGCCGCTGGTGGCGCCGCCATCCGGCCCGACATGGCGGCAGGCGCTAGAGCATCATCCGATCAGATGGAATCATCTGATCGGATAAAGATGCTTGGTTTGTCAGTATGATAGAGCACTACATCCGATCCAAAAGGATCGGAAAGTGCTCTAGGAACAAGGAGCAGACAATGTCCCAATCGAAGGCCCTGAAACGAACCGCCTCGGCGCTGGTCGCCGTCTCCCTGCTTGCCGGCTGCGCCCAGCAACCGGGCCAGGGGAACGGCGCCGCCACCAGCACCGCCGGCGGCGCCCTGATCGGGGCGGCCGGCGGCGCGCTGATCGGCGCGCTGGCCAGCGGCGGCCATGCGCGCGGCGCGCTCATCGGGGCGGCCGGCGGCGCTGCGGCCGGCGCTCTCGGCGGCTATCTCTGGAACCAGCATCTCCAGGCCCAGCAGCAGCAACTCCAGCAAACCGCCCAGGGCACCGGGGTGCAGGTCAGCCGCACCGCCGACAACCGGCTCAAGATCAACATCCCCGCCAATGCCGGCTTCGCGACCGGCAGCGCCAATCTCAACCCGCGGATCGATCCCATTCTCGGGCAGCTCGCCAGTGGCCTCGCGCAGAATCCTGCGGAATCCGTGCAGGTGATCGGCTATACCGACAATACCGGTTCGAACGCGATCAACTATCCGCTTTCCCTGCACCGGGCCGACAGCGTGAAGGCGTTCCTCACCGCCCAGGGTGTTGCACCGCAGCGCATCGCCACCTCCGGCATGGGACCGCAAAACCCGGTCGCGAGCAACGCCACCGCCGCCGGCCGCGCCGCCAATCGCCGCGTCGAAATCTACGTCGCCGCCCCGGCCAGCCCCGCCGGCTGACCGCGCGCCTGCCTGTTCGCCCCGCGCCGTATTCGCACCGGCGCGGGCGCCGCGCCGGTTATTCCGCGGCGCGTTCCAGTCGCGTTGATTATCCTGCGGCGCGCTCCAGTCGCGCCGCGGCCCGCGCCCGGCCGATCAGCGGCAGCAGCGCCGCCAGCTCCGGCCCGTGGCTCTCCCCGGTCAGCGCCAGCCGCAGCGGCAGATACAGCGCCTTGCCCCGCGCCCCACTCGCCGCCGCCACCGCCCCGGTCCATCCCTTCCAGGTCGCCTCGTCCCAAGGCTCCGGCGGCAACGCCTCGATCGCGGCGCGCAGCAATGAAGCCGCCTCCGGCAGCGACGGCGTCTCGATCTCGCCGCTCACCACCTCCCACCACAGCCGCGATTCCGACAGCAGGTCCAGATTCCCCCGCACCGCCATCCAGAATTCTGCGCCGCATCCCTCGGGCAGGCGCGCGGCCACCGCCTCGAAAGGCAGCGCGTGCAGCACCCGCCGGTTCAGCGCCAGCAATTGCTTCGGATCGAATCGCGGCGCCCCGCGCGAGAAATCGCCGAGGTCGAATGTCCCCGCCAGCTCCTCCAGCGTCAGCGGCTCAGGATCGCGCCGGCTGCCCAGCCGTGCCAGGTACGACACCAGCGCCATCGCCTCGATCCCGTCGCGGCGGAACTGCCGCACCGAAACGCTCCCCGCCCGCTTCGACAGTTTTTCGCCCGTCACGTCCGAAATCAGCGGCAGATGCCCGAACGCCGGCACCGCCCGCCGCGGCTCCAGCGCGCGCATCAGGTCGATCTGCACCGCCGTGTTGGTCACATGGTCCTCGCCGCGGATCACATGCGTCACCCCCAGCTCCAGATCGTCGACCACCGAGGTGAAGGTATAGAGCGGCGTGCCGTCGGCGCGGATCAGCACCGGGTCGGACACGGTGCCGAGCACCACCTCCCGCCGGCCCAGCACCAGGTCGTTCCACGCCACCGCCCCGTCCGACAATTTGAACCGGAAATAGGGCCGCTTGCCGCCGGCTTCCGCCGCAGCGCGCTGCTCGGCCGTCAGGCTCAGCATCGCCCGGTCATAGACCGGCGGCAGATGCCGCTTCGCCCGCAACGCCCGCTTCGCCGCGAGTTCCTCCTCCGACTCGAAACACGGATAGAGCAGCCCCGCCGCCTTCAGCCGCTCGGCCGCCGCCGCATAGCGGTCCATTCGGTCGGACTGCCGCGCCGCCTCGTCCCAGGCAATGCCGAGCCAGCGCAGATCCTGCTCGATCCCCGCCTCGTATTCCGGCTTCGAGCGCTCGCGGTCGGTATCGTCGATGCGCAGCAGCAGCGTGCCGCCCATCGCCCGCGCGGCGAGAGCGTTGACCACCGCGAGCCTTGCATTGCCCGCGTGGAGATGACCGGTGGGGGAGGGTGCGAAACGGAACTTGACCATGTCCCTCCGCTAGCATGGCATGATTGCGCCGGGCGAGAGGCCGGGGATGCATTTTCATGGCATAACCGCGTTTCGTCCGGGAGATCGAAACGTGAGCGCAACTGTCCAGACCCGTCCGCCGGCCACCGGCCGCGCCGCCATGGCCGTGCTTGTCGGCGTCGGCATCTGCCATATGCTGAACGACCTGCTGCAGGTTCTGCTGCCAGCGGTCTATCGGTTTCAATCTCAACTTCGCCCAGATCGGCCTGATCACGTTGGTCTACCAGGCCACCGGTTCGCTGCTGCAGCCGCTCGTCGGCCTTTATACCGATGCACGGCCGCTGCCCTACTCGCTGCCGGTGGGCATGGCGCTGTCGATGTCCGGCATCGTCACCATCGCCTGGGCGCCGAGCTACGACATATTGCTGGCCGGCGCCTGCCTGCTCGGCATGGGCTCCTCGATATTCCATCCCGAATCGGCGCGCATCGCCCGTGCCGCCTCCGGCGGCCGGCATGGCTTCGCCCAGTCGATCTTCCAGGTCGGCGGCAATTTCGGCCAGTCCCTCGGCCCGCTGCTCGCGGCCTTCTTCATCCTGCCGCGCGGCCGGGCGAGCATGGCCTGGTTCGCGATCGCCGCCCTCTGCGGCATGGTGATCCTCACCGCGCTCGGCCACTGGTTCCGCGCCAGCGGCCACGCCAGGCCCCGCCCGCGCACCGCCCCGAAAGCCGCCGCGGTCGACACGCGCAAGGTGCTGGTGCCGCTTATCCTGCTCGGCGTGCTGATGATGTCGAAATTCGTCTACCTCGCCAGCATCAACTCTTATTACATCTTCTACCTGATGCACCGCTTCGGCATGTCGGTGCGGGCGGCGCAGATCCACCTCTTCATCTTCCTCGCTTCCGCCGCGGCGGGAATCATGATCGGCGGGCCGATCGGCGACCGGGTGGGCCGGCGCACCGTGATCATCGGCTCCATCCTCGGCGTGCTTCCCTTCACCCTCGCCCTGCCCTATGCCGGCGAGACGATGACCTTGGTGCTCTCCGTCATCATCGGACTGATCCTCTCCTCGGCCTTCGCCTCGATCGTGGTCTATGCCAACGAACTGGTGCCGGGCCGGGTCGGCGCGGTTTCCGGCCTGTTCTTCGGCCTCGCCTTCGGCCTCGCCGGGCTCGGCGCCGCCGGCCTCGGCGTGGTGGCGGACTGGAGCGGCATCACCACCGTCTACCAGATCTGCGCCGTGCTGCCGGCGCTTGGCATCGTCGCGCTCTGGTTGCCGAAGCTGCACTGACCGCGCGCGGTTGGCGTTTCGCCGTCGGGGCGGCTATTCAGGGCCGATGCGGAGACCGAGATGCCAGCTGCCGTGAACCCCCCGCCTGATGACCTGCCTGCCGAGCCCACCCAGGCGCGCCGCTTCGGCAAGGCGCGCACGGCGCAGGCGAGCGCCGTGCTTGAGGATTATGTCGAGCTGATCGCCGACCTGATCGCGATCAACGGCGAGGCACGCCCGATCGACATCGCCCGCCGCCTCGGCGTCTCGCACCCGACCGCGGTGAAGACCATCGCCCGGCTCAAGCGCGAGGGGCTGGCCACCGCGAAGCCCTATCGCGGCGTCTTCCTCACCGAGGCGGGCCAGGCGCTGGCCGAGCGCGTGCGCACTCGCCACCGGCTGGTCGTCGCCCTGCTCAAGGCGGTCGGCGTGCCGCCGGAAACCGCCGAGGCCGATGCCGAGGGCATCGAGCACCACGTGTCGGACATCGCGCTGAACGCCTTCAGCCGCTATCTCCAGTCCCGCAGATGATCTGTCCCGGCTTGTCGTTGTCCAAACGGGCAGGGGTCTGCTTGCGCTGGATCAAGGGGAGATCGGCTGCCTCCGCCTAGCGTCTGCCTGCCGGCGTGCCATCGGCGCGCCAGCGCAGCGCACAGGCAGAGGAGACCAGTCGCCATGTTCATCCATCGTCCCCGTTCCGCGGGATCGTTCAGCCCGGCCCGCCGCGCCGTTCTCGTGTTCACCGCGTCCGGCCTCGCCGCGCTCGCCGCCGGCCGTGCCCGCGCCCAGGACCAGACCCGCACCCAGGATCAGCTGCGCACCCAGGATCAGACCCGCACGCGGGACCAGCAGCGCCTGCTCGACCAGCAGCGCCTGCGCGAGCGCCAGCAGGATCGGCTGCACCAGAGGGACGACGCCGAGACCGAGCGGCTCCGTGCGCGCGAGCAGGAACGCCTGCACGAGCGTGACCGCGAGCGCGAGCAGGAACACGCGCGGGCCCAGGAGCGCGAGAGAGCCCAGGCCCGCGATCAGGCCCAAACCCAGTCGCAGACACGCGGCGCACCCGGCATGTCCGGCGGCGGCGTCGGGACCGGCATGGGCGGAATTGGCGGCGGCATGGGGAGCGGCGGTATGGGCGGCGGTGGGCGCGGCGGCCGCTGACCGCGAGGATCTGGAGCACTTTTCGATCCTTTTGGATCGGAACGTGCTCTATCTCATTGATAATTAGAGCATCATCCGATCAGATGACCCCATCTGATCGGAAAGTGCCCTATGACCGGCGCTTCAGGAACAGCAGCGCCAGCGCGAGCAGGATGGCGCCGAAGATCAGCTGGCGCGCGCCCTCGGAGATGTTCAGCGTCACCAGGATGGCCTGAAGCAGGACAACGGTGAGCGCGCCGGCGATGCTGCCGGCATAGCCGCCCTCGCCGCCGGAGAGCCGGGTGCCGCCGATCACCACGGCGGCAATCGGCGGCAGCAGATAGTCGTTGCCCATGCCGAGATAGGCCTGCGAGGAATAGCCGCTCAGCAACAGCCCGACAAAGGCCGCGCAGAGCGCGCTGGTGATGAAGACCAGCGCATGCACGCGCCCGACCGGCACGCCCGAGAGCAGCGCCGTCGCCGGGCTGTTGCCGATCGCATGGACCGAGCGGCCGAACGGCATCCTGCGCAAGGCGATGATGGCAGCGCCCCCGCAGGCAATCCACACCAGGAACGCCGCCGGCACGCTCCCCACATTGCCGAGTGCGAGGGCGCGCGCGGCGCCGGGAATATGGGTCGTCGGCGCGACCGCATTGGTATAGACCAGCGTGACCCCCTGAAGCAGGAGGTTGACGCTGAGCGTCCAGATCAGAGCGTGCACCCGCAGCACGAACACGCCGAGCGTGTTCAGCAGCCCTACCCCGACGCCGATCGCGATGACGACCGCGAAGGCGACCCATTGATGGCCGTAGACCGAGGCGAGGTTGGTGCTGAGGATGGCAGAGAACGTGATCGTCCACGGCACCGAAAGGTCGATCTGGCCGATCAGGATCGCGAGCGTCTCGCCGATCGCGATCAGGCCGATGAAGGTCGCCTGCACGAGTTGCAGCCGCAGCGTTGCCCAGCCGAGGAACTCGGGATTCACCGCGACGGCGCAGCCATAGACCAGCAGGAGAATGAGATAGGCGAGCAGCGCCCGCCGCGCCGCCGGCCGGATCGCGATGCCGGAGAGCGCCGTCACGACCGTAGAACCGTGAGCCAGTTGCCGCCGCGCAGCAGGCGCAGCCCGCCAAGGGCAAGGACGGTCATCAGGATCAGTCCTTCGATGCAATCCTGCCAGAAGGCGGAGACGTTGAAGACGCCAAGGGCGTTGAGGATGATCGAGAGCAGGAAACTGCCGAGGATCGGCCCGACCACCGTGCCGCGCCCGCCGGTGAGGGCAACGCCGCCGAGCACCGCGGCGGCCAGCGAGTTCAGCGTGTAGATGCTGCCGATCGTGGGGTCGCCGGATGTCGTCTCGGCGGCGAGGAACAGGGCGGCGATCGCGGCGAACAGCCCGGCCAGCACGTAGCTGATCATTTCGACGCGGCGCACCGGCAGGCCGGAGACGCGCGCGCTTTCGGCATCGTCGCCGACCGCGACGATGAAGCGGCCGAGGCGGGCGCGGAACACCGGGATCCAGGCCAGCAGCACCGCCGCCGCCAGCAGCACCAGCGAGAACGGCAATATGCCCCAGTTCCCGGTCAGCGCATTGGCGAAGCCGGCCGGAATCGTCCCGCCCGGCCGCGGCAGGATGATCAGCGCCGCGCCGCCATAGATGAACGAGGTGCAGAAGGTGGCGATCAGCGGTTCCACCCGCCCATAGGCGATGATCAGCCCGTTCACCGCGCCGAGCCCGAGCCCGATCAGCAGCGACAGCACGACGATGCCGCCGATGCCGAGCGGGCTGCCCTGCATCGTCGTCGCCGCGAAGCAGTTGACCAGGGTGATCTCCGCGCCGATCGACAGGTCGAGCCCGGCGCCGAGCAGCACGATGGTCTGGCCGATCGCGGCAAGGGCGAGCGGCACCGAGACATTGGCGAGGCTGGCGATGCCGAAGGGCGAGAGGATCAGCGGCTGGCGCAGCGCATAGAGCCCGATCACCACGGCAAGGCCGATGGCGCAGGACACCGGCCCCAGATGCTTCTCCAGCTGCCCGCGCCGGCGATGTGCTGCGGGGCGCGCGGTCTCAGGCGGCTTCATGCGCGGCCTCGTGGAAGGAGAGATCGAGAATGTTCTGCTCCGTGATCGCCGCCCCTTCGAGCGATCCGGAAACGCGGCCCTCGCGGAAGACCAGAACGCGGTGGCACAGCAGCGGAAACTCCGAAATGTCGGTCGAGTAGAACAGCACGGCGGTGCCCTGCGCCGCGAGGTCGCGGATCACGCCGAAAAGCTCGCGCCGCGCCCCGGCATCCACCCCCCGAGTCGGGTCGCAGAACACATAGACCGGCATGCGCCGCGCCAGCCATTTGGCGACGACGACCTTCTGCTGGTTCCCGCCGCTCAGGCTGCCGAGCGGCGCCGCACCGCTGGAACACTTGATGCCGAGGCGGCGGACATATTCATCGACGAGATCTGCCTCGGCGCGCCGGCTGAGCAGCAAACCCCGGCGCAGCGCGCCGAGCATGGTGATGGCGATGTTTTCCGCGATGCTGAGGCCGAGAAAGCCGCCAAGCGTCTTGCGGTCATCCGGGATCATCGCGATCCCCGCCGCGATGGCATCGCGCGGCTGGCGCGGCCGCAAGGCCTTGCCGCCGACCTCGATGATCCCCTCCAGCCCGCGGCGGAACAGGCCGAACAGGGCGAACAGGAATTCCTTCTGGCCCTGGCCTTCGAGACCGGCGAGGCCGAGCACCTCGCCGCGGCGAAGCTCGAAGCCGATATCGGTGAAGTGCGGCGCAAGGGTAAGGCCGTCGACGCGCAGGATCGTGTCGTCCGGCCGTCCGGCATAGGCGGCGGCGGCGCCCTGGCGCTCCTGCCAGGCCTCGCCCAGCATCAGGGCCAGCGCCTTGTCGCGGCTGAAATCGCCGGGCGGAAACTCGCCGACCTTCTCGCCGCTGCGCAGGATGGACACGCGGTCCGCCAGCCGCTCGATCTCGCCGAGCCGGTGCGAGATCAGCACGATGGCCGTGCCACGGTCCCGCAGCCGTTCGATGACTGTCATCAGGTGGTCGACCTCGGCGATGGAGAGGGCTGAGGTCGGCTCGTCGAGGATCAGCACGCGCGGATCGGTCGACAGCGCCTTTGCGATCTCGACCAGCTGCGCCTGGGCCAGCGGCAGGTCGCCCACCGTCGCATCGGGGTCGATATCGGACGCCCCCAGCATCTCCAGCAAGTCCCGCGCCCGCTCGCGCATCGCCGCCGCGTCGATCCAGTGCCCGCCGCGCAGCTTTTCCTGGCCGATGAGGATGTTCTCGGCAACGCTCAGGCTCGGAAAGAGCGACAGCTCCTGGTGCACGGTGGCGATGCCGGCGGCGAGGGCGGCGTGCGGGCTGGCGAAGCGCATGGCGGTGCCGCCGACGGTGATCGTGCCCTCATCCGGCTGCTCGATGCCCGCGAGCAGCTTGACCAGCGTGCTCTTGCCGGCGCCGTTCGCGCCGAGCAAGGCGTGAACCTCGCCCGGATAGAGCGCGAGATCGGCCCGCCGCAGCGCGACGACGCCGCCGAAACGCTTGGACAGGCCGACTGCCGACAGCGTCGGCGCGGATGCAGCATCCGCGCCGTCCGCCCGCCGGGCGCCGTCAGCCGCAATCGGCACCGTCCCTGCCCTCTTGTTCCTGCGCCGCCGTGCTCAGCTGCCGTGCACCACGGCGCCGACCGGGATCTTCACCCCGCATTGCGGAATGTCGATATCGGTGACGAAGCTGTTCGGCAGTTTCGGGAAGTAGTTGACGCCGGCCTTCATCTGCGCCGTGGTCACCGGGTTGAGCGGAATGTTCGCGGTGCGCGGCAGGCTCTGGCCGTCGAGGGCGGCGATCGCCGCGCGGATGGCGGCGGCGGCCAGCGCCGGCGACTGGCCGATGACCAGCGCGGGGACATGATGTGCGACCGCGAGCTTCATGAAGCCGTTATCCGATTCGCTGGTCATCGGCACCAGCTTCGCCTTGACCTGCAGGAAGGCCTGCAGCGCGCCGGTGGCCCCTTCGGTGCCCCAGACGCCGGCGACATCGTGGCTGGTCGAGAGCGCATCGGCGGTGACCTTCTGGTTCACCCCGACATCCCAGTTGCCATAGACCTGCTTGACCGTGAGGCCCGCCGCTGTCTTGAACACGGCCATGGCGCCGTCGCCCTGGTCATTGTCGACCGTCGTGCCGGCAAGGCCGCGGACCATCAGGATCTTGCCCTTGCCGCCGGTTTCCTTGGTGAGGAACTGCGCCCACATGCGGCCCATCGCCGCCTGGTCCTCGTTGATGTTGATCGCCTTGTCGGTCGTCACCGTATTGTCGAAGGCGACGACGACGATGCCGTGATTGACCGCCTCGTTGATGACGCTGTTCAGGCCGGAGGGCGATGCGGCATCGACGACGATGGCGTTGTATCCGCTCAGGATCATCTGGCGAATCTGTGCGACCTGCTGGGCGACGTTGTTGCCGGCGTTCTGGATCTCGAATTTCGAGATGTATTTCGCAACCGCCGGCTGCTTCACATAGGCGCGGGCGATGTTCAGCATCTCGGTGCGCCAGTTGTTGCCGTAATACGAGTTGCTGAACGCGATCTTGTAGGGCCCGTGCTTCGCCTTGGCCGTGACCATCGGCGTCGCTGCCGTCTGCGGGACGAAGCAGGCGGCGAGGCTTTTCGGCGCGACGAGGCTGTCGGCGGCGGCGGTGCCCGTCGCGGCGAGCATGGTCGCCGCGGCAAGAGCGGAAACGATGGAATGACGCATGTTGTTATCCTCCCTGTCTGGCTGCCCGGGGTGTTCCCGTGGCGGGCCGGTTGGTCGTTGATGGGTTGGCCTTGACCGGTGTGCGGCGGCGTTGCGGCCTCGTCATGCCTCCGCGCCGGCTTCCTGCCGGCCGCGGGAGAGCTGCATCGCGCAGTCGATCGCCTCGATCAGGCTCTGCTCGCTGGCGATCCCCTTGCCGGCAATGTCGAATGCGGTTCCGTGATCGACCGAGGTGCGGATGATCGGCAGGCCGAGCGTCACGTTCACGCCGCTCAGGGCCTGCCATTCGCCGGTCGCGGGGTCGACCGAGAACCCCAGCAGCTTGACCGGAATGTGCCCCTGGTCGTGATACATCGCGACGACGGCGTCGAACTGGCCGGCGCGCAGCTTGACGAACACGGTATCGCCCGGAACCGGCCCGGTCAGGTCGTGGCCGTCGCGGCGCATCTCCTCGATCGCCGGAGTGGTGATGTCGATGTCTTCCCGGCCGAACAGCCCGTTCTCGCCGGCATGGGGGTTGAGCGCGGCAATGGCGATCCGCGGCCGGGCGATGCCCAGAAGGTGCAGCGCCCCCGATGTCAGTTCGACCACCTGGCGCAGCCGCTCCCGGGTCAGCCGCCCCGGCACGTCCCGCAGCGCGACATGGGTGCAGACATGGCTCACCCGCATGTTGCCGTGAACCAGCAACATCACCGAGTTGCGCGCCCCGGTCAGGTCGGCGAGAAGCTCGGTGTGGCCGCCATAGTGATGGCCGGCGAGGTTGAGCGCTTCCTTGTTGATCGGCGCGGTGCAGATCGCATCGACCTGCCCCGCCATGGCCATCCGCACGGCGAGCGCGATGGACTGGTAGGCGATTTCGCCCGCCACCGCCGATACCTTGCCGGGGACGATGCCGGCGGCGTCCGGCCCCGCCTCCACCACGGCCAAAGGCGGCAGCGCGCCCCCCGCGCGGTCGGCCGGCAGGGTCTCGAAAGGCGGGTGCAGGTTCAGCCGCTCGCAGGCCTCCGCAAGGCTGCGCGCCGATCCGGTCACCACGAGGGACAAGTCGCCGGTGGCGATTCGCCCCTGCAGCCGTGCCGCCGCCCTGGCAACGATTTCCGGACCGATCCCGGCCGGATCACCCATCGTGATCGCGATACGCGCAACGCCCACCGGCCAGCCCCCAGACATCATGACAGCGCTACCATGATCCAGCGCGGTTGTGCTGTCAACAATCGCGGCCCGGCCGTTGCCTCCGGTTCACGCGTCGGCGGCGAGCAGGCGGGCGAGGAAATCCGGCCCGCCGAAGGCGCCCGACCGCGAGATCAGCGTGGTCCCGTCCCACGCGCCGCCGATCATCCGGGAAACCGGCACGCCGGACACGATCTCGCCGCCCGGATGCAGGGCGTCCGCTCCGACGGCCCTGCATACCGCGTCGAGCGTTTCGCCACCGATCACGACGATCTCGGCGGGTTTCGCCAGCCTCGGCAGGGTCGCGCGCAGGCGGGCCTCGATGGCGGCGGCGGCGGCATCGGCGGCCAATCCGTCGGGCAGCCCCGGTGTGACGATGCAATTGCCATGCTCAAGGCTGGCCGCAATGCGAAGGGCCGCCCGTTCCGCATCCTCCCCGAGCGGTATCCGTGCCGCCGCCGCTGCCGGAACCGCGGCGATCTGCCCGCGCGTCACACAATGGTTCGAGCCGATGATCACCAGCCGCAGCCCGGGGCGCGGCACGATCACCGGCGGCGCGCGCCCCGCGAGCGCGCGGGCGAGACCGGCGCTGCCGCACCAGAGGATCGGTGGGCCGTCTCTCCGTGCTGCGGCGACGAGCCGGTCCAGATCGTCCTGTTCGATCGCATCGCAGACCAGCACCGTCCCCGGCGCGGCGGCGAGGCCGGCATCGGCCGCAACCCCTGCCGGTATGTGCGCGGTGCGAAGCCCCACCCTCGCAAGCTCATGCGCAGCACTGCGCTCCAGCCGCACGAGCGCGCCATCCGCGCGGGGGGCGTATTGCCGCCCGTCCCGCGTGATCCGCTGCTGGGCAGGGAAGGCCGGCGCGAAAATGCAGAGCTGGTCCGGCCCGGCCCGCAGCGCCATCGCGATGGCCTCCGGCCAGTGCCCGCGCAGCAGGCTGTCGATCTTCAGGAACCTGAGTTCGGCCCCCGCGAGGAAGCCGGCCGCGCCGTCCATCCGCGTGGCTGCCGCAGCGGCGTCCAGATCCCGCGCATTGGTGCTGATCGCGGCGCTGGCGGGCACTGCGCCGCGGGTCTTCGCATCGAGCAGGACCGCAAGATCACGATCGAGGACCGTGAACTGCACCGCCGCATCCAGCGCGCCGGTCAGGTCATCGGCGACAAGGCGTATGGATGTCATCCTGGCCCCTCCCGCGCATCGCTCCGGCGTTCAGCCGCGCAGGCGGGTGACCGTTGCCGTGGTGGAATGGCCGGGCAGGAGTTCGGCGAGCATCACGCGCCCGCCCCATGACTCTACCTCGCGGGCGCCCACCACGGTGTCGTGCGTATAGTCCGCGCCTTTCACCAGCACGTCCGGCCGGATGACCGAAAGCAGGTCGAGCGGCGTGTCCTCCTCGAAGATCACCACGAGATCGACGCTCGCCAGCGACGCCAGGACCGCGGCGCGGGCCGCTTCCGGCTGGACCGGACGGGTCGGCCCCTTGAGGCGGTGCACCGAGCTGTCGGCGTTGATGCCGACGATCAGCCGGTCGCATCCGGCGCGGGCCTGTTCGAGCAGATGGACATGACCGGGATGCAGCAGGTCGAAACAGCCATTGGTGAAGCCGACCCGCCAGCCGCGCTGCCGCCAGCGTTCCGCCGCCTCGGCGGCAACCTGCCGGGTCACCACCTTGCGCAGCGCCCCGGATGCCGGTTTCACCGCGTCCATCAGGTCGTTGGGGCGGGCCACGGCGGTGCCGACCTTGCCGACGACCAGGCCGCCCGCGATGTTGGAGAGCCTTGCCGCCACATCGAGGTCGAGGCCGCTTGCGAGCCCGGCCGCGAGCACGGCGACGACCGTATCCCCCGCGCCGGAGACGTCATAGACTTCGGAGGCCTCCGCCGGATAATGCCTGACCGTATCGGCGGTGACGAGGCTCATGCCATCCTCCGAGCGCGTGCACAGCACGGCGCCGAACCCGAACCGGCCGATCGCCTCGCGCGCCGCCGCCACGATCGCGGCCTCCGTCGAGACATCGCTTCCCGTTGCCTCGGCGAGTTCGCGGCGGTTCGGGGTTATCACGTCGGCCCCGGCATAATGCGACCAGTCCGCCCCCTTGGGATCGACGATCAGCATCCGCCCGATCGAGCGGGCGCTGGCGATCAGGTTGCGGCAGATCGCGGGCGCGAGCACCCCCTTGCGATAGTCCGACAGGACGGTGACCGAGGTTGCCGCCATCGCATCGGAGGCGATCTTGAGCAGCCTGTCGCCGAGTTTTTCAGGCAGCGGCGCCGCCAGTTCGCGATCGGCCCGGATCAGGTGCTGGCCGGCGGCGATGTAGCGCGTCTTCACCGTTGTCGCCCGGCCGGTCTCCACCAGCAGCCACGGCTCCACATTCGGCTGCCCGCCGATCAGCGCGGTGAGGTCGGAGCCTTCCTGGTCGTCCCCCACCACGGAGACGAACGCCGCCGCGGCATCGAGGGCGGTGAGATTGCGCACGACGTTGCCCGCCCCGCCCGGCATCGCGATTTCCCGCGTCACCGTCAGGATCGGCACCGGGGCTTCCGGGCTGATCCGCTCGACGCGGCCATAGGCATAGCGGTCGAGCATCAGGTCGCCCACCACCAGAACGTTCGCCCGCGCCAGACCCCGGATCGCCGAGATCAGATCATACCCAACATGTTCCGACATGACTCTCTCGCTAGCTTGGCCGGCGCCGGCCGGCAAGCGGTTTCGTGCAATCCTCATGACACCGCGTTGAGCGGCATGGCGCCGGCCTTCAGGGGCCAACCGCGCGGCAATGGCAAAATCGGCGCAACGCCTCTATTTAACAGCCATGACCGATCTGCCCCCTTTTCTCGACCGCACCCGACCCGACGTCCCCGATATCGTCGTCCCGCGGGGCGTTACACCGTTTTTCCTGCCAAATCAGCCGGTTCGCGGCCGTCTCGTCCGGCTCGGCCCGCTCGCCGACGCGCTGCTCAACAGGCACGACCATGCCCCGCCGGTCCGCGCGCTGCTGGGCGAGGCGCTGGCGCTCGTCGCCAGCCTTGCCACCGCGCTGAAATTCTCCGGCAGTTTTTCGCTCCAGGCGAAGGGCGACGGCGCGGTGCCGCTGCTGCTGGCCGACTGCACCGATAGCGGCGCCCTGCGCGGCTATGCCCGCCTGTCCGAGGATGTCGGCCTGCCGGATGAGGCGCCGACCGCCCGCGGGATGATGGGCGATGGCTATCTGGCCTTCACCGTCGACCAGGGGCCGGATATGGAGCGCCATCAGGGCATCGTCTCGCTCGAGGGGCAAAGCCTGTCCGACATGGCGCATCACTATTTCGAGACATCCGAGCAGCTTCCCTGCCAGATCCACCTCGCCGCCGCCGAAACGCCTTCCGGTTGGCGCGCCGCGGCCCTCGTGATCGAGCGGATCGCCGGCGCGGGCGGGATCGACCCCGCCCTGAGCGAGGCCGAGCAGGAGGAGGCGTGGCGGACCGCGAAAATCCTCGCCGCCACCATCACCGACGCCGAATTGCTCGACGATGCGCTGCCGCCCGAGCGGCTGCTCTACCGGCTGTTTCATGGCGAGGGCATCGCGGTCGACCGGCCGCGGCCGCTCGCCTATGGCTGCCGGTGTTCGCGCGCCCGCCTCTCGGAAGTGCTGTGCGGCTTTTCCGGAGACGATCTCGATCACATGACCATCGACGGGGACATCACGATGACCTGCGAATTCTGCAATGTCGATTTCCGTTTTCCACGCGGCGAGATCAGCGTCGCGGCACCAGCCGGTGGCGAGGGAGGCGTATCATGAAGCGCCGCATTCTGGCCGGGCTCGTCATCCTGCCGCTCGCTCTCTCGGCCTGCGCGAGCGAGCCGCCGCCGCAGACCAGTTTTGCCCGGCTCGACTACGCCTATCTGCCGCCGATCACCCTCAAGGTGGCCAGTATCCAGATCCGTGACGATTACCAGCCCGGGCCCGATGCCGCGCAGGTGATCGAGCAGGCGCCGGAAGCGCCGGCCCGCGTGCTGGAGCGGATGGCGCGGGAGCGGCTGGTGGCGAATGGCAGCCCCGGATCGGCCGCCTTCGTCATCCGCCAGGCCTCGCTCCGCCAGGTCGGCGATACGCTCGTCGGCACCATGACGGTGGATCTCAACGTCCGCACCAGCAACGGCCAGCGCGTCGGCTATGCCGAGGCCACGATCTCCCACAGCGTGACGGCCCCCGCCAATGAAACGCCGGACCGCATGCGCGCCGCGCTCTACGACCTGACGAAATCGATGATGAACAGCATGAATGTCGAGCTGCAATACCAGATCCAGCGCACCCTGCCGGACTGGCTGGCCTTCGCGCCAAACTCGGGCGCCGGCGGCGCGGTGGCGCAGCCCTATTCGGCGGATCAGGGAATCCAGGCGAACCCCTTGCCCGTTCCGGCTACCGGCACGCCAGATACCGGTGCGCAGGATACCGGCGCACAGCCGACGAGCCTGCCAACCGGTATGGCGCGATAGCCGAAGGCCGCCCGGCGCGGAACCCGCAACCGAAACCGGCGATCCGTGCGCCCCTGAAATGCGAGGGTGAATTTCAGGGGCAGGCGATCGAGGGGCGGGCGATCAGCTCCGCAGCGTCGCCCCGGTCGCCTTGGTCACCGCCGCGACGATCTTCGCCGAAACCGCCTCGATCTCCGCATCCGTGAGGCTCGCCTCGCGCGGTTGCAGCGTGACCGAAACGGCGAGCGAGACCTTCCCTTCCGGCAGTTTCTCGCCGGCATAGCGGTCGAACAGCGCGACATTGGTGATCAGGCTGCGCTCGGCCCCCTTCGCCGCGCGCAGCACCGCATCGGCTGCCACCGTGGCATCGGCGATGAAGGCGAAGTCGCGGCGGAGCGGCTGGAACTGCGGCAGCGACGGCGCGGCCTTGCGCCGCCGCTTCGGATCGGCGATCGCGCCGAGATCGAGCTCGAACGCCACGCTGCCTTCCGGCAGGTCGAGATCGGCGCAGAGGGAAGGATGCAGCGCGCCGAACCAGCCGAGCCGGGTCTTCGGCCCCTGCCGCAGCGTGCCCGAGCGGCCCGGGTGATAATGCGCCGGCGCATCGGCCGTCACCGTCACCGCATCGAGCGGGACGCCAAGCTCGCCGAGCACGGCGATGGCATCCGCCCTCGCATCCCACAGATCGACCGGCCTCGCCGGTTCGATCCAGGACAGCGGCGTCCGCCCGGCGCGCAGCCCCGCGGCAACGAGATCCTGCCCGTCTGGCGAGACATCGCGATAGGCCGGGCCGATCTCGAACAGCGCGAGGTCGCCATGGCCGCGGGCGGCGTTGCGCGCGGCGGCGAGGGCGATGGTGGCCAGCGGGGTCGGCCGCATCTGGTCGAGATCGGCGGCGATCGGGTTTTTCAGCGCGAGCATGGCGGGTGTCGCGCCGAAGCGGGCGGCGGTCGCGCGGTCGAGGAAGCTGAACGTCACGCATTCGGCCATGCCGCGCGCGGCGAGCACGCGGCGGGCACGCACCGTGCGGGCCTGCCGCGGGGTGAGCGAGGCCGCGGGCACCGGTGCTGCGCCCGGAAGCGAGACCGGCTCGATCCGGTCCAGCCCGTCGATCCGCAGCACTTCCTCGATCAGGTCGACCTCCGGCTCGATCGTCCGTGCGCCGAGCCGCGCGGCCTCGGCGGTCGCCGCGGCAAGGCCGCCATGCTGGTCGAGCGCGCTGCCGCCGGGCAGGTCCGCCGCCGCGATGTCATTGCGCCAGCTCGGCACCGCGACCGTGATCGACGCCGCATCGCGGGCGATGCCGGCAAAGCCGAGCCGGTCGAGGATGTCCACGGCGCGATCGGGTGTGACGGTCGAGTGGCCGAAATTGGCGAGGCGCTCGAAGCGCATTGTCGCGGAGCGCTGCCAGTCCGGCTGCGCTCCCGCCTCGGTGATCTCCGAGGCGGTGCCGCCGCAAAGCTCGATCACCATCGCGGTCGCCGCATCGAGGGCGGCGGGCAGCAGCGCGAAATCGATGCCGCGCTCGAAGCGCTGCCGCGCGTCGGAATGGATGCCGGTCCGCTGGCCGGTGAGGGCGATCCGCACCCGGTCGAACAGGGCGCATTCGATGAACACGTCCCGCGTCGTCTCGTCGCACCCCGTCGCCTCGCCGCCGACGATCCCGGCGAGCGACTGCGCGCCGGCCGCATCGGCGATGACGCAGTCATCCGCCGTCGCGGTCACGTCCTTGCCGTGCAGGCCGCGGAAGCTCTCCCCCGCGCCGCGCCGCAAGGTGAGGGCGTCGCCGGCAATCTTGCCGACGTCGAACACATGCAGTGGCCGGCCGAGATCGATGGTGAAGAAATTGGTGATGTCGACCAGCGCGTTGATCGGCCGCAGCCCGACCGATTCGAGGCGGCGCTTCAGCCAGTCCGGGCTTTCGCCGTTGCGCACGCCGCGGACGGTGCGCCCGACCACCCAGGGGCAGGCCTCCGGATAGGTATTCTGCCAGGCGATCGCGCTGGCCCCGGCGGCGGCGACCGGCGGCGGCGCCCAGGGCTTCAGCGTGCCGAGCCCGGCGGCGGCGAGATCGCGCGCAACGCCACGCACCGCGAAGGCATCGCCGCGATTGGGTGTGACGCCGATCTCGATCACCGGATCGTCGAGCCCCGCCCAGTTCGCATAGGGCGTGCCCACCGGCGCGTCGTCCGGCAGGTCGATGATGCCGTCATGGCTGTCGCCAAGGCCGAGTTCGCGCTCGGACACCAGCATCCCGGCCGAGGGAACGCCCCGAATCTCGCCGACCTTGAGCGTGATCCCGGTGCCCGGCACGAAACTGCCCGGCGGCGCGAAGACGGCGCGCATGCCGGTGCGCGCATTCGGCGCGCCGCAGACCACCGTGACCTCGGCGCCGTCGCCGGGATCGACGCGGCAGACCCGCAGCCGGTCCGCATTCGGGTGCTGCGTCGCCTCGATCACCCGGGCGATGCGGAAGGGGGCGAGGCTCGCGCCGCGATCGGCGATGCTCTCAACCTCCAGCCCGATGGCGGACAGGGTTTCGGCGATGGCATCGAGCGAGGCATCGGTGTCAAGATGCGTCTTCAGCCAGGAGAGGGTGAATTTCATCGTGCGTCCCCTTCGTGCAGGGTCACCGGCGCCAGCGGCGAGGTGCCGTAATGCGCGAGCCAGCGCACGTCGCTCTCATAAAAGGTGCGAAGGTCCGGGATGCCGTGCTTGAGCATGGTGATGCGCTCGACCCCCATGCCGAAGGCGAAGCCCTGGAATTCACGCGGGTCGAGCCCGCAATTCGCCAGCACGTTGGGATGGATCATGCCGGCACCGAGGATTTCCAGCCAGTCGCTGCCCGCGCCGATCTCGCCGGACTTCCGGTCCCAGGCGATGTCGACCTCCATCGAGGGTTCGGTGAAGGGGAAATAGCTGGAGCGGAAGCGCGCCTTGAGGTCCGGCCGCTCGAAGAAGGCGCGCAGGAAGTCGATCAGGCAGCCCTTGAGATGGGCGAGGGTGATGCCGCGGTCGATCACCAGGCCCTCGCACTGGTGGAACATCGGGCTGTGCGTGGCGTCGTGGTCCGAACGATAGGTGCGGCCCGGCACGATCACGCGGATCGGCGGCGCCTCGGCCAGCATGGTGCGGATCTGCAGCGGCGAGGTGTGGGTGCGCAGCACGACCGGTCGGCTGCCGGCCGCCGCGTCGAGATAGAACGTGTCCATCATCGCCCGCGCCGGGTGGTGCGAGGGGATGTTGAGCGCGCCGAAATTGTGCCAGTCATCCTCGATATCCGGCCCTTCCTTCACGCCGAAGCCCATGGCGCCGAACAGGGCGGTGAGTTCCTCCATCGTCCGCGAGATCGGGTGGATCGTGCCGGCGCGCTCGGGCCGGCCGGGAAGGGTGACGTCGATGCGCTCGGCGGCGAGGCGCGCGGTGAGGGCTTCGGCCTCCAGCACCGCCCGGCGCGCATCGAGTGCAGCGGCGATGGCGGTCTTGAGCGTGTTCACCTCGGCGCCGAAGCGCTTGCGCTCATCCGGCGTCAGGCTGCCCAGCGTCTTGAGCAGGGCGGTGACCTGACCGGTCTTGCCGAGCAGGGCGATGCGGATTGCGTCGAGCGCCGCGAGATCGCCAGCGGCGGCGATGGCTGAGCGGGCCTGGGATTCGATGGTCGGCAGATCGTCGGACATGGCCGGCAGGGAGCGTGAAGCGGGCGAAATGTCAAGCAAACGCAGTGGCTGGAAACCGTGTGCCGATAAAAAAACCTCCGGACCATGTCCGGAGGTTTTCAGCTACTGGATCAAAATCTTGTGTCAAAAACGAAGATGTATTCGAACCTAGTCTTATAAACCCGAGCCACGCGGTCGTCGGTAGGGGCAAGGTTATTCCTTGCGATGACTTACCTGGTTTTCGAAGCCAGGCATCTCAAAAAACCCAAAGCCGAGACGGTGGATCGCCGTAATTTTTTGTCTGCACGGTGAGTATAATATGAAATCGTTACAATCTACAAACTATAGGTAGTATATAGAACGTTATACGTATTAATAATAATAATTTTTCCTTAAAAAGATATTCCGTCTCAATTTTTTAAAAAAGGAGCGTGATCGTTAGTGCCGATCACGCTCGAGGTGAAGCTGGCATGTGGCCAGCCATCAGGGAGGAAACGGAGACCAGCGGCCTCAATTCACGTGCATACTGCAGGAAAGTTAAGAAACGATTGCAAAATGGAAACGATCGGGATGCAGGGCTGTAAAAACCGAATCCGGGCTGTAATGTGTCAAAAAAGTCGCGTTGCTGGCGAATGACACGCCGACAGGGCTGGTGGGCGGTATGACGCCAAAAGTCCGCTTGAACGGCCGGCACAATCCGAATAGATGAAGTAACACGTTCTGGTCAGACCGATACATCGGTCCGGCCGGGTTCGTCGGTTGTCCAGAATACCCACCGAACGCCGCCCGCCAACGGGTGAGGCCACGCGGTGGGTGTATGGCCAACACGTCTGGCTAGAAGTTCAGGCTATCGGTTTCAACGCATCGGCATGGCGCCGGTGTGTCATACAGGCACCCAACATCGGGACGGTAAACATGAATATCAAAGCTCTGGGCGCGCTTGCGGCTGTTGCCCTGCTTGCGGCGTGCTCCAACGCCCCCAAGACCCAGTCCATGGCAACCGGCTCTGGCACGACCGCCGCTCAGTCCGGCCCCGCGCCGGGCAGCGAGCAGCAGCTTGTTGCCGACGTCGGCGATCGTGCCTTCTTCGGCTTCAACAAGTCCAACCTGACCGGCGCCGACAAGTCGACGCTCGACCGTCAGGCCAGCTGGCTTGCGAAGTATCCGAATGTCGACGTTCTGATCGCCGGCAACGCCGACCCGCGCGGCACGGAAACCTACAACCTCGCGCTCGGCGCCCGCCGCGCCCATGCCGCCCGCAATTACCTGGTTGCCAAGGGCGTCGCCGCCTCCCGCATCCGCACGATCTCCTATGGCAAGTCGTGCCTGGTCTCGCCGGGCAACACCCAGCAGGATTACGCGCAGGACCGCGTGGCGATCACTTCGGTGCAGGGCTTCAACCCGCAGCATTGCCACTGAACATGTCGCTCGGGGGCTTGCCCCTGACCGCATGACGTGACCGATCGGCGGCTCGATCAACCCGAGCCGCCGATTTGCTTTCCGCCGGCCGGCGCTTCAACGATGCGGCCGAGCACACTACATTGCGTCGGGGGCGCGATTCGGCGCGTCTCGTCGAACGAGGAAACCGATGCGCAATCCCATGCTGAAATCCCTGACCTCCGCCAGCATTGCCGTGCTGATCCTGATGCCCGCCGTGGTGCGGGCCCAGATGATCTCGAGCCGGGAAGGCATTGCCCTGGAAAACCAGATCCTCGAACTCAAGCACCAGCTGGCGCAGGTGCAGCAGGGCGGCGGCAGCGGCAGCTCCGTGCTGGGGTCGACGGCACCGGCAGCGCCGGAACGCCACGCCCAGAACAGCTCGTCAGAGCTCGTCGCCTCATTGCTGGAGCAGGTGGATACGCTGCACAACCAGGTCCAGGACTTGAGAGGCCGCGTGGATACGCTCGAGCACGAGGTCGCCACCCAGCACGACGAGATCAACCAGCAGATTGGCAACCTGAAATTCCAGCTCGACCAGGCGGGGAAACCCGGCACGACGCCGCCGGCGGCAATGGCTTCGCCGGCCCAGGGAGCATCGGGAACGCTCGGCACGATGCCGGCCGGAAAAACGTCCGCCCGGCCCCAAAGGCCGCAGCCGCAGGCCACCGCCTCGCTCGGCGTCGCGCGCACGGCTCTCGCTCATCATGACTACAAGGCCGCCGAAGCGGACGCCCGCGCCGTGATCGCGAAGCAGGGCAAGCGCGCGGGCAAGGGCGAGGCCTCGATGATCGTCGCCGAATCCCTTTACCACCAGGGCAAGCACCAGGAAGCCGCGATCGCGTTCGACGACGCCTACAACGCCGATCGCGCCGGCCCGCACGCGCCCTATGCCCTGCTGGGCCTCGCCAATTCCCTGTCCGCGATCCACCAGAACCAGGAAGCGTGCGACACGCTCGACTCCCTGACCAGCCAGTTCTCCTCGCCATCGCCGGCGCTGAAGAGCCAGGTTCTCGCGGCCCGACGGCGCGCCGCCTGCCGCTGACGCCCGATTCGACCGAAAGCCTGCCCGCCCTGTTCGGGCGGGCGATGGCCGAATTCGGTCCCTTCGGCCCCGCGCCGCAGCTCGCCGTCGGGGTTTCCGGTGGTGCCGACAGCATGGCCCTTGCCGTCCTCGCCGCATCCTGGGCCCGCCAGCGCGGCGGCGGCTGCATCGCCCTCATCGTCGATCATGGTCTCCGCCCCGAATCAGGCCGGGAAGCCGCCGAAACCGCGCAGCGCCTTGTCGAACTCGACATTCCGAGCCGCGTCATCCGCCTCGGCCTGCCTCCCGGCGCGGGATTGCAGGCCCGCGCGCGCGCGGCGCGCCATGCGGCGCTGGCCGGTGCCGCGCATGAGGCCGGGATCGTTCACCTCCTGCTCGGCCACCATGCGGGCGACCAAAGCGAGCTGCGGGTCATGCGCGCCCGCCGTGGCGTTCGCGGTCTCGCGGGGATGGCCGGCGTCTCGCCGCGCGACGCGGTGCTGATCCTGCGGCCCCTGCTCGGGACTCCCCCTGCGATGCTCCGCGATTTTCTCGCACGGCGAGGCATTGCCTGGGTCGAGGATCCCTCGAATGCCGATCCCCGTTTCGAGCGCGTCCGGGTGCGGCTTGCCGGCGCATTGCCGCCGCCCGGCGACGCGCTGGCGGCTTCAGCTGACCGCGCGACGGCGGAACGCATCGCCGCCGCCGATCTGGCGCGCGATGTCACCCTCCGTCCGGAAGGGTGGGCGATCGTCCGTGCGGACGCGCTCCCCGCCGATGCGCTCGCCGCGCTGCTGCGGGTCATCGCCGGCGAGGTTTACCCGCCGGCGCGCGCCGCGATCGCCCGGCTGGCCGGCAGGTTGCAGCCCGCGACGCTCGGCGGCGTGCGGATCATGCCGGCCGGGCGGCACGGCCCGGGCTGGATGCTGATCCGCGAGGCCGCTTCCTGCGCCCCCCCGATCCAGGCGGTCGAGGGCGCGGTCTGGGACGGGCGCTTTCGCATCCGTCATGTGCCGCCGGGCGCGCGAACCCTCGGCGCCCTCGGCACGAATCCGGTGGAGACGCGCGCCGCCGCCCGCTTTCCCGCCGTCCTGCGCCAGACACTGCCGGTTTTCTTCGCCGATCATGGTGGCGTGCTGGCGGTGCAGCATCTGGGCGTGGGGCCGGCCGGCGCGGTCATATTCGCCCCTCCCGGCCCCGCCGCGGCGGCGCCGTTCGAGCCAGCGTACGGCGGCGGACAGATCTGCGTCTCCCGTTCACCGGAAGGATAGGAAATCCGCGTATCATCCCCACACTCTAAAGGGATTGGCGAACCGACCGGAGCCGTGCCAAGATGAGGCGAGACACGGTTCGGCGGAATTTCTCGGCCGGTTTCCGCCGGCCCCCTCGGTTTTAGCCTTCCGGGGTGAACAGGACTGGATGAAGCTTGATGAACAATCTGGGGCGCAACCTGCTGGTTTGGGTGATCATAGCACTCTTCTTTGTGCTATTGTTCAATATGTTTCAGCCCACGACCACGAGTACCAGCCACGGTACGCAAGTGGCCTATTCGACCTTCGTGTCGGAGGTCAACGCGGGCAAGGTGGATCATGTCACGATCCGCGGGCATGATATCACGGGCGCCCTGAAATCGGGGTCGACCTTCGAGACCTACGCGCCGGACGATCCGGGCCTGGTCAACACGCTGATCTCGAAGAAGGTCAGCGTCGTCGCCAAGCCGCTCAACCCGCCGGAAAACCCGCTGCTGCACTATCTCGTGTCGTGGGCGCCGATGGTCCTGCTGGTGGGCGTGTGGATCTACTTCATGCGCCAGATGCAGGGCGGCGGCGGCCGGGCCATGGGCTTCGGCAAATCGCGCGCGCGCCTGCTGACCGAAAAGCAGGGCAGGGTGACGTTCGAGGACGTCGCCGGCATCGAGGAAGCGAAGGGCGAGTTGCAGGAAATCGTCGACTTCCTGCGTGATCCACAGAAATTCCAGCGATTGGGTGGCAAGATCCCGAAAGGTGTGCTGCTGGTCGGCCCGCCCGGCACCGGCAAGACGCTGCTCGCCCGCGCCATCGCCGGCGAGGCCAACGTGCCGTTCTTCACCATCTCGGGCTCCGACTTCGTCGAGATGTTCGTCGGCGTCGGCGCCAGCCGCGTGCGCGACATGTTCGAGCAGGGCAAGAAGAACGCCCCGTGCATCATCTTCATCGACGAGATCGACGCCGTCGGCCGCCATCGCGGCGCCGGGCTTGGCGGCGGCAATGACGAGCGTGAGCAGACGCTCAACCAGATGCTCGTCGAGATGGACGGGTTCGAGAGCAACGAGGGCGTCATCCTGATCGCCGCCACCAACCGTCCCGACGTGCTCGACCCCGCGCTGCTGCGCCCCGGCCGGTTCGACCGGCAGGTGGTGGTGCCGAACCCGGACGTGAACGGCCGCGAGCGTATCCTCAAGGTCCACATGCGCAAGGTGCCGCTGGCCGCCGATGTCGATCCGAAGGTGATTGCCCGCGGCACGCCCGGCTTCTCCGGCGCCGATCTCGCCAACCTGGTGAACGAGGCCGCCTTGCTTGCCGCCCGCATGGGCAAGCGCGTCGTCGCCATGGCCGAGTTCGAATACGCCAAGGACAAGGTCATGATGGGCGCCGAGCGGCGTTCGATGGTGATGAGCGAGGACGAGAAGAAGATGACGGCCTATCACGAGGCCGGCCATGCGCTCTGCTCGATCTCGCAGAAGCATTGCGACCCCGTGCACAAGGCGACGATCATTCCCCGCGGCCGCGCGCTCGGCATGGTGATGAGCCTGCCGGAAGGCGACCGCTACTCGATGAGCAAGGCCAAGCTGCTCTGCGAACTGGTCAAGGCGATGGGCGGTCGCGCCGCCGAAGAGGTTATCTTCGGGGCCGAAAACGTCTCCAATGGCGCTTCCGGCGACATCAAGCAGGCGACCGACATCACCCGCCGGATGATCACCGAATGGGGCATGAGCGACAAGCTCGGCATGATCGCCTATGGCGACAACGGGCAGGAACTCTTCCTTGGTCACTCGGTGACGCAGCACAAGAACGTCTCCGAGGCGACCGCGCAGGAGATCGACCGCGAGATCAAGTCGGTGATCGACCACGCCTATTCCGAGGCCCACCGGATCCTCACCGAGCGGCTCGATGACCTGCACCGCCTCGCCAAGGGGCTGCTGGAATACGAAACCCTCACCGGCGACGAGATCCAGACGGTGCTGCGCGGCGAGCCGGTGGTTCGCCAGGTTGTCGACGAGCCGGCGCCGGACAGCCGCCGCGCCTCGGTGCCGTCCGCGCAGAAGCCGGAAGTTCCGAAATCGGGCGGGCTCGGGCCGCTGCCCGCGCCGGGCTGAACCGGGCGTCCCGCGGGCCCTGATCGACGGAAACGGCCGGAGGCGATCGCCTCCGGCTTTTTTCATGGGCCGGCGCCGCCCATATCCCGCAACGACCCGGGAGCGATTTCCGATCCGGATGGATCGGATGATGCCCTATTACGAACAGGAGCATGAGCATGAGTCTGAAGATTGGCGTGATCGGTCTCGGCCGGATGGGTGCCGCGATGGCAGCGCGACTGATCGAGCGCGGTCACCAGGTCTGTGGCTGGAACCGGACGGCGGCGCGGGCCGAGGCGATCGAGGGGCTGGCGGTCAAGTCATCCCCGGCCGAGGTGGCGGCGGCGGCCGATTACGTGATCGTGATGCTGCTGGACGAGGAGGCCGCAAGCGCGGTTTATCATGGCGAGGGCGGGCTGCTCGGCGCCACTCTCCGGCAGGCCCTCGTGATCGACATGAGCACGCTGAAACCCGCCGACATGCAGGCCAATGCCGAGGCGGTGGCCGCGCAGGGCGGGCGCTTCGTCGCCTGCCCCGTGGGCGGCACGGTCGGCCCGGCGCGATCGGGCAAGCTGCTCGGCCTTGCCGGCGGCGATGCCGCGGCGATCGACGCAGCATTGCCGGTTCTCGACGAATTGTGCGACCGGATGGAGCGGTTCGACACGCCGCAGGCCGCTTCGGCGATGAAGCTCGCCGTCAACCTGCCGCTGCTGGCCGCGTTCCAGGCGCTGGGCGAGGCCGCGCTCATCACCCGCGATTACGGCATTTCGCCGGAGCGGCTGCTCGGCATCATCGGCAAGAGCTCCGGCGGCGCGCCCGCCTTCGCCGTCCGCAGCGCCGCGATCATCACCGAGATGGGCGGCACCCGCAGCGATTCGGTCGGCTTCTCGATCGAGGCGGTCGAGAAGGATCTCCGCCTGATGGACGAGGCCGGGGGTGCTGCCGGCTTCAACCTTACGCTGGTCGAAGCCGTCCGCCGCACCGCGCATGACGCCGTGCGCGAAGGCTGGGGCGACCGCGACCTCGCGGCGCTGGCGGCCTTCAGCCTCCGCGCCTGAGAGCAGTGCCCGATCCCTCTGGATCGGAAAGTGCTCTATCATACTGATAAATCCAGCATCTTTATCCGGTCAGATGATTCCATCTGATCGGATGATGCTCTCGCTCAGCCGCCGCGCTTCTTCGCCCGCAACGCTGCCATGGCTTCGATGAAGGCCGGGTCGCGATGTGCGGCGTCGAGGCCGGCGGCGAACGCGTCATGATCCAGTGTCCCGGATGCGAGACCGGCGATCGCCGCCTTCATCCCGCGCACGGCAAGCGGCGCGTTGGCGTCCAGCCGGGCGGCGAGGGCGTCGACCGCCGCATCCAGCCCGTCGGCGTCGGCCAGCTGCGTGAGGTAGCCGATCCGCAGCAGCGTTGCCGCATCGATCGTCTGGGCCGCGACGAAAAGCAGCCGCGTCGCGTCCGGCCCGATCCGCTCGACCGCGCGGGCGAGCCCCGAGCGGTAGTAATGCAGGCCGATCCGCGCCGCCGGCATCAGCAGCTCCATGCCGGCGACACCGATGCGGAAATCGCAGGCGAGGGCGAGATCGACCGCGCCGCCATAGAGATTGCCGTGCAACCGGGCGATCACCGGCTGGGGCAGGGCGGCGAACGCCGTGCCCACGCGGCCGATGCCGCCCGGCCCGTCCTCGGCATCGCCGGTCTCGCCGCGCGAGAGGGCATCGAGATCGAAGCCCGCGCTGAACACCGTCCCGGCGGCCTCGAACACGACGACCCGGATCGTTTCGTCCGCCGCGATCGCGGCACAATGGCCGAGCAGGGCGTCGAGATCGTCCGCGCCGAGCCGGTTGCGCAGGGAAGGGCGGTTCAGACGCAGCCGGGCGATGCCGCCGCGGCGTTCGAGAATCGGGGGCGTTTCGGTCATGCGGGTCTCCTCACACCCCCGCAGTAGCGGAGCGGCGGCAATTGCACTATAAGGATGACATGCGCCGCTGGCGCATCTTCAGCCGGGGGATCGTCCTCCGGTCGTGATCGGAACGGATCAGATCGTTCGGTTGCGCGCAACGCCGGAGTCTCTTCGGCGTTTCCGGCCACATGGCCCGTGGCTGTGACGAGACATCGCCCACAGCCCGACCCATGCCGCCCGAGACGCCGCGTCCCGCACCGCGCCGCCGATGATGTGGCCGTCCCGGTCCTGACGTTGCAAGGACCGAATGATGTTTGACAAGTATTTCCGCAAGGAACTCGACTGGGGCGGGCGCAAGCTCATCCTCGAAACCGGCAAGGTTGCCCGCCAGGCCGATGGCGCCGTCGTCGCCTCCTATGGCGACACCGTGGTGCTCGCCACCGTGGTCGGCTCCCGCTCGGTGAAGCCGGGGCAGGATTTCTTCCCGCTCACCGTGAACTACCAGGAAAAATTCTACGCCGCCGGCCGCATTCCCGGCGGATTCTTCAAGCGCGAAGGCCGCCCGACCGAGCGCGAGACGCTGATCTGCCGCCTGATCGACCGGCCGATCCGCCCGCTCTTCCCGCACGGGTTCCGCAACGAGGTCCAGGTCATCGTCAACGTCCTCAGCCACGACCTCGAGAACGAGCCGGACATCGTCTCGCTCGTCGCCTCGTCGGCCGCGCTGACGCTCTCCGGCATCCCGTTCTTCGGCCCCGTCGCCGCCGCCCGCGTCGGCTATATCGACGGTGAATACATCCTGAACCCGACCTCGGCGCAGATCGCCGAAAGCCGGCTCGACCTCGTGCTCGCCGGCACGGAAGAGGGCGTGCTGATGGTCGAATCCGAAGCGCACGAGCTGTCGGAAGAGACCATGCTCGGCGCCGTCACCTTCGGCCATGCCGCGTTCCAGCCGGTGATCCAGGCGATCATCGAGCTCGCCGAGCACGCCGCGAAGGATCCCTGGCCGCTGGTCGAGGAAAGCGCCGAGGAGAAGGCGCTCGCCGCCCGCGTCGACGAACTCGCCCGCGAGGGCCTGCGCGCCGCCTATGCCGAGCGCGAGAAGACCGCCCGCCACGAGAAGATCGGCGCGGTGAAGGCCGCTGTGCTGGAAACGCTCGCGGCCGAGGAACGGCCGGTCGACAAGGCCAAGGGCATGTTCAAGGAGCTCGAGGCGGACATCGTCCGCAACGCGATCCTCGACAACGGCATCCGCATCGACGGGCGCGACACCCGCACCGTCCGCCCGATCCTCGCCGAGGTCGGCGTGCTGCCGCGCACCCACGGCTCCGCTCTGTTCACCCGCGGCGAGACGCAGGCCCTCGTGGTCGCGACCCTCGGCACCGCGCAGGACGAGCAGATCGTCGATGCGATCGAGGGCGAATACCGCGAGCGCTTCCTGCTGCACTACAACTTCCCGCCCTTCTCGGTGGGCGAGACGGGCCGCGTCGGCAGCCCCGGCCGCCGCGAAGTGGGCCACGGCAAGCTCGCCTGGCGCGCCATCCACCCGCTGCTGCCCGGCAAGGACAAGTTCCCCTACACGCTGCGCGTCGTCTCCGAGATCACCGAGAGCAACGGCTCCTCCTCGATGGCGACGGTGTGCGGCACCTCGCTCGCGCTGATGGATGCCGGCGTGCCGCTGCCGCGCCCGGTGGCCGGCATCGCCATGGGCCTGATCAAGGAGGACAAGGGCTTCGCCGTGCTCTCCGACATCCTCGGCGATGAGGACCATCTCGGCGACATGGACTTCAAGGTGGCCGGCACCGAGGCGGGCGTCACCAGCCTGCAGATGGACATCAAGATCACCTCGATCACGCCCGAGATCATGAAGATCGCGCTGGATCAGGCGAAGGACGGTCGTCTGCACATCCTCGGCGAGATGTCCAAGGCGCTGACCGGCGCGCGCGAGGGCGTGTCCGCCAACGCGCCGCGCATCACCGTGATCAACGTGCCGAAGGACAAGATCCGCGACGTGATCGGCACCGGCGGCAAGGTGATCCGCGAGATCGTCGAGTATTCCGGCTGCAAGATCGACATCGAGGACGATGGCACGATCAAGATCGCGGCCACCTCGGACGAGCAGGCGCAGAAGGCGATCGACCGTATCCGCTCGCTGACCTCCGAGCCGGAAGTCGGCCAGGTCTACACCGGCAAGGTCGTGAAGATCGCCGATTTCGGCGCCTTCGTGAACTTCTTCGGCGCGCGTGACGGCCTGGTCCATATCAGCGAGCTGGCGCAGGGCCGCGTCGCCCGCACCGGCGATGTGGTCAAGGTCGGCGACACCGTGAAGGTGAAGATGATCGGGCTCGACGATCGCGGCAAGGTGAAGCTGTCGATGCGGGTGGTCGATCAGGCGACCGGTGCCGACATCTCCGACCAGGTCGGCGCCAAGGGCGGCCGGCGCGAAGACGGCCTCGAGTAACGCATCCGCACTGTCCGGTCAGGTGGAAACGCCTGACCGGATGCGCGTTGCGAACGCATGACAGGAACGGCCCCCGTGCGATGGCGCGGGGGCCGTTTCGCTGTCCGGTCGGAGGGGCAGCTCTGGGACGTCAGAACCGGATCGTGCGCGGCTGCGCCGCCGCGAGGCCGAAGCCGAGCGTGGGCACCTGCAGGATCACCAGGAACGCGACCGAGGGCCACCAATGGCCGCTGAGCGTGTGGATCACCCCGAGCCCGAGCGGACCCGCGATCGACACCGCATAGCCCACCATCTGCGAGAATGCGGACAGCGCCATGGCCTCCGCCGGGCCGCCGGTGCGCAGCACCATCAGCGTCAGCGCTAGCGGAAAACACGCGCCCTGCCCGATACCGATGAACACCACCCACACCCAGGGTGCCGCTTCAGGCGCCAGCATCAGCCCGACATAGCCGACGCTGACGATCGCGAGCAGGCTGGCGAGCAACAACCGCTGGTCGCGGCTTCTCGTGGCAAGGCCCGGCGTGACCAGCGCCACCGGAATGGCGACGAGCGTGGTCGTCGACAGCATGATCCCGGCCATGGTCGGGTTGATGCCGTGGGCATGCAGGATGGCCGGCAACCAGGACAGGATCGAGTAGAAGCCGAGCGATTGCAGCCCCATGAACATCGTCACCGCCCAGGCCAGCGGGCTGCGCGCCAGCTTGCGGAACGCGCCCGCGCTCGGCGTGTGGCTCAGCCGGTGGGCGCCATGGGCAAGCTGCGGCAGCCAGACCACCGCCGCGACGATCGCCGGCACCGCCCACAACCCCAGCGCGCCGCGCCAGGCGAAGGGGTTGGCATCGGCAACCGGCACGCTGATCGCCGCGGCGACCGAGGCGATCGTCGTCATCACCGTGGTATAGCAGCCGGTCACGAGGCCGACGCGGGTGGGAAAATCGCGCTTGACCAGCCCCGGCAGCAGCACGTTGCCCATCGCGATCGCCGCCCCGCCCATCACCGTGCCGGCGAACAGCGCGCCGGCCCCGCCGAGCACGCGAACCAGCAGGCCGGCAGCGAGCAGCACCAGCACCGTCATCATCGCCGCTTCCAGCCCGACCCGCCGTTGCAGCATGATGCTGACCGGGGCGAGGGCGGCGAAGCAGACGACGGGGATGGTGGCGAGCGCGGTCAGCCCGAGCGGGCCGAGGCCGAGTGCCGCCCCGATCGGGGTCAGCAGCGGCGAGACCGAGGCCAGCGCCGCGCGCATGTTCATCGCGATGAGCAGGATTCCGGCGAAGAGCAGGAGATTCCGCAGGGGGCTTTCGGCGGCGGCCGCGGTCGTCGTCTTCGTCTCAGGGGTCATGGGTGTGTTGCGGCGCCGGGCCGCAGCCTTTCAGGCGGCTGGCAGAAGACGCTTGACCAGCGCCGAAATCCGGTGCCGGCGCATCTCGTAGCGCGCCTTGGCGTCGGTGGTCATGTAGTTCATCTGCACCGTGTAGCGCTTGCCGACATAGGTGCGGTGGCCGTGCCAGGTGGTCGGGCCGTTCGGGAAGACCAGCAGCGTGCCATCGACCGGCGGCACCTCGACCGCGTAATCCTCCAGATCGTCCGGCCCGCGCAGCAGCCGCAGGCAGCCATCCTGCCGCGCCCAGGCCTCGCTGGCCGGATTGAGATAGAGCAGGATCGTCACCCGCTTGGCGATCGAGTCGCAATGGATCTTGCCGTCGCGCGCATCGGTGCGGCCGCGCAGCGTCAGCATCACCGGCGCGCCGTCGAGGTCGAGGCCGAATTTCCCGGCGATGATCCCCCGCATCCGCTCGCCCTTCATGTCCTCCATCAGCCGCGCGGCGTTCGACCCGAGCCTGACCGACTCGATCGGGAAACTGCCCCGCGCGCCGAGCGGCGGCAGATCGGCAACGACGCCGGCGAGCCGGTCCGGCCGGACGAAGCCGCGCATCACCAGATGCGGAAAGGGATCGGCGGAGATCTCGGTCGCGGCGAGGCCTTCGAAATCGACGACGGGGCTGGCGGTCATGATGGCGTTCCGTTTAACAAGCGGCGGGGCGATGCGCCCGGTTCAAGGATAACTTACAGGGTCTGGATCGAAAGAAAACCATGCAGCGCGGCATATCGGATGTTGGAATGCTGGCCGGAAGGCTGGCGATCGCTTTACTCTTCGTGCAGGCGGGCTGGAGCAAGCTCGTGCACTGGCCGGGAATCGTGCATTTGCTCACCCATCTCGATGCCCCGGCGCCGACCCTGGGCGGGGTCATCGCCGTGGTCTGCGAACTCGGCGCCGGCGGTCTCGTGATGCTGGGCCTGCGGACCCGGCAGGCTGCCATCGTGCTGGTCCTGTTCACGATCGCCGCGAACTGGCTGGCGCATCGCTTCTGGCTGATGCACGGGCGCGCCGCGGCGATGGCGGAAATCCAGTTCTTCCTCGATCTCGCGATTTGCGGCGGCCTTTTGCTGCTGGCCTCCGCCGGCCCGGGGCGCTATTCGCTCGACCGGCGCTGAAAACGGCAAAAGGCGCGTGCCCGTAAAGGCCGCGCCCTGTCCCGTTCGGAATACCGATCGCGTGGTGCGATCAGAACCCTTCGCGCTCGATCCGCTTGCGCTCCATCTTGCGGGCGCGGCGAACGGCTTCCGCCGCCTCGCGGGCGCGGCGCTCGGAGGGCTTTTCGTAGTGCCGGCGCAACTTCATCTCGCGGAACACGCCTTCACGCTGAAGCTTCTTCTTGAGCGCCTTCAGCGCCTGGTCGACATTGTTGTCACGAACGAGAACTTGCACTTGGCCAGATACTCCATAACGGTTGAAACGCTTGCAATGGAACGCAAAGAAGCTGCGCCAATCCTGACGCAGCAATAGGCGATGGCGGGAATATCCCGTCAATGGGCGCCCTTATAGCAACATTCCCCGTTTTGCCAACCGTCTTGTTTCAGCCCGCCCGGCGCGATCCGCCTTTGCGATTTGGCGGATCCGCGCCATGTGTCGCTCATGGCGATTCTGAAGCTTGCCCGGCTCGGGCATCCCGTGCTGTTCGAAAAGGCCGCCCCGGTCGATGATCCGGCCGCGCCGGACATCGCGCGCCTGTTGCGTGACATGGCCGAAACGCTGGAAGATGCCGGCGGCGTCGGCCTCGCGGCGCCGCAGGTGCATGTGCCGCTGCGCATCTTCATCTATCGTGTGCCGGAAAGCCGCGCCGCCGGCGGCGATCACGATGCCCCGCGCGGCATGTCCGCCGTGATCAACCCCGAACTCGTCCTGCATCCCGGCGATCCGGTCGAGGATTGGGAGGGATGCCTGTCGATCCCGGGCATGAGCGCGCTGGTGCCCCGCGCCGCCCGCCTGACACTGCGCGGGATCGACGCGACCGGCGCCGCGTTCGCCCGCGAGGCTGCGGGGTTTCACGCCCGGGTGATCCAGCATGAGGCCGATCACCTGGACGGCATCCTCTATCCGCAGCGGTTGCGCGATCCGCGGCTGATGGGGTTCAACGAGGAAGTGGCGCGGTTCCGCGACGAGATCGTGCGGTCCGCAGGAGAGCTGTGATGAACGAGATGGCGATGACGGGCGAGGACGAGATCCGCGCGGATGACGATGCGCTGCTCCGCGCCCTGATCGAGGAGGTGCCCTTCGATGGCTGGACGCGCACGGCCCTGCGCCGCGCCCTGGCGCGGCTCGGCCGCGATCCGGCGGAGGCGGGACTGCTGTTCGAGGGTGGCGCCCCGGCGATGATCGAGGCCTGGGCCGCCCTTGCCGACCGCGAGATGGAGGAAGCCGCCGGCGCGATCGACGAATCCCGCCTCTCGGCGCGGGTGCGCGCCCTGATCCTGCTCCGGCTCGATCGCGCCGCGCCGCATCGCGAGGCGATCCGCCGCGCTTTGGCCATCCTCGCCCTGCCGCGCCACGCGGCGCTGGCGGCACGGATCACCGGCCGCACGGTGGATGCGATCTGGCATGCGGCGGGCGACCGTTCCGCCGATTTTTCCTGGTACACGAAGCGGGCGATCCTCGCCGCGGTCTATTCGACGACGCTGCTCTACTGGCTGCGCGACGGATCGGAGGCTGGCGCGGATACGGCGGCCTTTCTCGACCGCCGGCTCAAAGGCGTGGCGCTGATCACCCGTACCCGCAAGCGCCTGGAATCGCGGCTTGCCGGGCTGCGGCGCGGCCCTATGCGCGAAGACCCATCGCCGTCCGCATGAAGCGGCGCTTGAGCCGGGGCATCCGGTTCACCGCGGCGAGACCGATATCCCGGGCGAGCCTGACCGGCGGCAGATCGGTGGAAAACAGCCGGTCGAGCGCATCGGTCGCGGCGAGCATCGTCACATTCGCCGGCCGGCGGATGCGCTGGTAGCGCGCCAGCAGATCCGTGCTGCCGGGATCGGCCGCCCCCTCGATCAGCCCGGCCAGGGCGATGCCGTCCTGCAAGCCGAGATTGAGCCCCTGGCCCGCGATCGGGTGCACCCCATGCGCCGAATCGCCGACGAGAACCAGCCGTGTCGCATGATAGCGGTGGGCATGCAGCGCCGAGAGCGGGTAGGTCCAGCGCTGTCCCGCCAGGCGGATGCGGCCGAGATGCGCGCCCAGCCGCCGCGCGACCTCGATGGTGAAGCGCGGATCGTCCATCGCCGCGAGGCGCGCGGCATTGGCGTGGCTTTCGGTAAAGACGATGGCGGAGAGATGGGCGCCATCCGCATCGCTCATGGGCAGCTGCGCGAAGGGGCCGCCGGGCAGGAAATGCTCCAGCGCCACGTTCTGGTGCGGCCGCTCGTGTTCCACGGCGCAGACCACGGCGCTCTGGCGATAGGGATAGCGGGTGACCTGGATGCCGGCCTCGGCGCGCAGCGCGCTGCCCCTGCCATCGGCGGCGACCGCGAGCTTCGCCCGATAGACCGGCCCGCCGGCGATCGCGACCGTGGCGCCCTCGTCATCGCGGGTCACGCGCGCGGTCGCCGGGGCGTGCAGCATGACCGTCGACTCCGCAAGCGCGCGGTTGATCGCCATCCGCAGCGAGCGCGCCTCGACGATCCAGCCAAACGGCTCGTCGCCGACATCGCGATGGTCGAAATCGAGAAACAGCGGCGAGGGCGGGCGGCCCGGCTTGCCGTCGGAGACGCGGATGCGCTCGATCGGGCAGGGCGGGAAGGGCAGCCTGTCCCACAGCCCGGCGCGGTCGAGCAGGTCGCGCGAGCCATAGGCGATGGCATAGGCGCGGCCGTCGAAAGCGGGGTGCTCCATCGGCGGCAGCGCCGCCCGGTCGATGAGCACGACGCGCTGCCCGGCTGCGGCGAGACGCAGGGCGAGCGCCGCCCCGACCGGTCCCGCGCCGATGATCGCAATATCCGCCGTCTGCTCCGCCATGGCCCGCCTCCGCTGATGCTGCAGATGTCGCATCTGCGGCAAATCCTGCAAGCCATCGGCGCGCTCATCTGCCCGGCGCCGCGACGTTCGGGAAATTCCCGAATATGGCTAAAAAATATGCAGTATATGATTTCAAAAACAACAAATCAGTGAGCCGCTCACCTTTTTGCCTAATAAACAAACTCAAGGCCGATGGCACGCTCTGTGCATTGCGAGGAGCATGGTCAAACGTATCGCAGAGCAGGAAGGATAACGGCGGATGAAAAAACGATTGCTCATCGGGGGCATGGGAGCTGCCCTGGGGGTCATGGGCTGGAATGCGGTGGCCTTCGCGGACACGGCGCCGAAGCTCGACTCGGGCGACACGGCCTGGATGCTCACCTCCTCGGTCCTGGTGCTGATGATGACAGTGCCGGGTCTCGCTCTCTATTACGGCGGCCTGCTCCGCCGGAAAAACATTCTTGCCATGCTGATGCAATGCTTCTTCGCCACCGCGCTCATCTCGGTGCTGTGGGTGGTGATCGGCTACTCGCTGGCCTTCACCAAGGGCACGCCGTTCATCGGCGGCCTGTCGCGGGTGATGCTGATGGGAGATGGCACCGGCACGCTCTCCGGCACCATCCCCGAGACGGTATTCTGCATGTTCCAGTGCACCTTCGCGATCATCACGCCGGTGCTGATCCTCGGCGGCCCGGCCGACCGGCTCAAATTCTCCTCCGCCATGGTCTTTCTCGGCATCTGGCTGATCGCCGTCTATGCGCCGATCGCGCACATGGTCTGGGGGCCGGGTGGCTTCCTCGGCGGCCAGGGCGTGCTTGATTTCGCCGGCGGCACCGTGGTGCACATCAATTCGGCGGTCGCCGGGCTCGTGGCCGCCCTGATGGTGGGCAAGCGCACCGGTTACGGCACGACCAACATGGCGCCCGCCGATCTGGGCTACACCCTGGTCGGCGCGTCCCTGCTCTGGGTCGGCTGGTTCGGCTTCAACGCGGGCTCGGCCCTCACCTCGGGCGGCCAGGCCGGGTATGCGATGATCAACACCCATCTCGCCACCGCGGCCTCGGTCCTGTCATGGACGATGGTGGAGTGGATGATGAAGGGCAAGCCCAGCCTGCTCGGCGCCGTGTCGGGCGCGGTCGCGGGTCTCGTCGCCATCACCCCGGCCTGCGGCTTCGTCCCGGTCGGCGGCGCGCTGGTCATCGGGCTCGTCGCCGGCGTCGTCTGCTTCTGGGGCGTCACTGGCTTCAAGGGCATGTTCGGGTATGACGACGCACTCGATGTCTGGGGCGTGCATGGGCTCGGCGGCATTGCCGGCGCGCTGCTCACCGGCGTCTTCGCGGTCAAGTCGATCGGCGGCACCAACGGCCTGCTCGCCGGCAACCCGCACCAGATGGTGCTCCAGGCCGAGGGCATCCTCGTCACGCTGCTCTACAGTGGCATCGTCTCCTTCATCATCCTCAAGGTCATCGATCTGACCATGGGATTGCGGGTGTCGGCGGAGGCCGAGCGCGAGGGGCTCGACATCTCCGAACATGGCGAGGTTCTGCAGCACGGCTTCTGAATTTCGGGCAAAAAATCGGACATACGAAGGGCCGGAGGGAAACCTCCGGCCATTTTCTTTGTCAGATCAGTGTGATTCAGGTTATAGTTCAACCTCTGCCGTATTGCCGGAGCCTGGCACACGAAATGTCCGCGACCACTGAAACCCGTCAATTCCTCTCGCCCGCCCTGAAAGCGCGCTTCGTCCGGCATCTGGCCGAGCTTGGCGCGCTCTGCGCCGTTCTCGCCGGGCTGACGGTGCTGGTGTCGCTGGCCTCCTATCATCCGGGCGATCCGTCATTCGATACCGCCTCGTCCCTGCCGCCGCAGAACCTCGCCGGCCGCTTCGGCGCGATCCTCGCCGACCTGCTGCTGCAAGGTTTCGGCATCGCCGGCGCCCTGCCGGCGCTGGTGCTGCTCGCCTGGGGATTCGCGCTCGTCAATCGTGGCGAGATCACCCGCTTCCGGCTGCGCGCCCTGTCCACCCTGCTCGCGCTGCCGGCCCTGGCCTGCACGCTGGGCGTCCTGCAATCCTTCGATGCCGGTTTCGCGCCCGGCTGGCCGGCCGCGTCCGGCCCCGGCGGCGCTGTCGGCACGCTGCTCGGCGGCTATGGCGCCGATGTCGCCCATTCGGCGCTCGGCATGATCGGCCGGGCCGCGCTGCTCGGCCTCTCCGCGCTGCTGGGCACGGGATTCACGGTCTTTGCCTTCGGCCTGACCTCCGGCGAGTGGCAACTGGCCGGCCGCCGCGCCGCCGCCGCGGCCGCCGTCTCAGCCCGGCAGGGCCGCCGCGCCGTGCGCGCGGCCGGCAGCACGTCGATCTGGCTGCGGGACATCGTGGCCTCGCAGCCGATGTCCGAAACCACGGCGGCGGACGATCGGGCCTCGCTCGTCATCCCGCGCGGCCCCGTCGAGACCGGCGATCCCGCCGGCTCCTACGACGATGAGGCCGGCGCCGCCCTCGCCAACCCGCCGGCATCGTTCAGCCAGGCGGAGGGACGATCCGCCCCCTCGCGGCTCACCCGCGCCGCGCCGCCGCGCAAGGCGCCGCCGCGTCAGGAGCGCCTGCCCCTGCCGGACAATCTCTGGCGCCTGCCGCCGCTGGAGTTGCTCAAGCAGGCGCCCTCGCGCCAGACATCCGGCGGCCCCAATGCCGAGGCGCTGCAAGCCAATGCGCGGCTGCTCGAAACCGTTCTCGGCGATTACGGCGTGCAGGGCAGGATCGTCGAGATCCGTCCCGGCCCGGTCGTCACCCTCTATGAGCTGGAACCCGCCCCCGGCATCCGCTCCGCCCGCGTCATCGGCCTGGCCGATGACATCGCCCGCAGCCTCTCCGTCCTCGCCGTGCGCATCGCGACGGTGCAGGGCCGCAACGTGATCGGCATCGAGGTGCCGAATGCGAAGCGCGAGACCGTCTTCCTCTCCGAGCTTCTCGAATCGTCCGACTGGAACGCCACCACCGGCCGCCTCGGCCTCGCGCTCGGCAAGGATATCGGCGGCAAGCCCGTCATCGCCGATCTCGCCCGCATGCCGCATCTGCTGATCGCCGGCACCACCGGCTCCGGCAAGTCGGTCGGCGTCAACGCGATGATCCTGAGCCTGCTCTACCGCCTCTCGCCCGACGAATGCCGTCTGATCATGATCGACCCGAAAATGCTGGAACTCTCGGTCTATGAGGGCATCCCGCATCTCCTCGCCCCGGTCGTCACCGAGCCGGCCAAGGCGGTCGCGGCCCTCAAATGGGTGGTCCGCGAGATGGAGCGCCGCTACCGCGCGATGAGCGGCCTCTCGGTGCGCAACATCGCCGGCTACAACGATCGGGTGAACGAGGCGCTCGCCCGCGGCGAGGTCGTCACCCGCCGGGTGCAGACCGGCTTCGATTCCGAAACCGGCAAGCCGATCTTCGAGGACCAGCCGCTGGCGCTCGAAGCCCTGCCGCTCATCGTCGTCGTCATCGACGAGATGGCCGACCTGATGATGGTCGCCGGCAAGGAGATCGAGGCCGCGGTCCAGCGCCTCGCCCAGATGGCCCGCGCCGCCGGCATCCATGTCATCATGGCGACCCAGCGCCCCTCGGTCGACGTCATCACCGGCACGATCAAGGCAAACTTCCCCACCCGAATCTCCTTCCAGGTGATCTCGAAATTCGACAGCCGCACCATCCTCGGCGAGCAGGGGGCCGAGCAGCTCCTCGGCATGGGCGACATGCTCTACATGGCCGGCGGCGGCCGCATCACCCGCGTCCACGGCCCCTTCGTCACCGACCGCGAGGTGGAGGACGTCGTCGCCTATCTGCGCGAGCAGGGCGAGCCCGACTATGTCGAGGCCGTGACCGAGGCGGTGGAGGACGACGCGCCCGCAATGCCCGGCCTCGCCGCGGCCGAGGGCGGCGAGGGCGGGCTCTACCAGCAGGCCGTCGCCCTGGTCGCGCGCGAGGGCAAGGCCAGCACCTCCTTCATCCAGCGCCACCTGCAAATCGGCTACAACCGTGCCGCCAAGCTGATCGAGCAGATGGAAAAGGACGGCGTGGTCGGCCCGGCCAACCATGTCGGCAAGCGCGAGGTGCTGATTGCCGGCGAGCGCGATTGACCGCCTGCCCCCGGCGCTGATCGTCCACGACGCCGCGGATATCGCCCGCGCGCTCGCCCCCGCCCGCCCGGTCACGCTGCTCTCGCCGCCCGGCTTCGCCCTCCATGCCGGCTGCCTGTGGTGGCAGAGCCTGCTCGCCGCCGCCCGCTTCGACGGCCCCGCCCTGCTCGACTGCGCCGATGCCCCCGGCCGCGCGCTGGAGGCGCTGCGGATCGGCCTGCGCGGCCTGGTTCTCGATCCGGCGACCCCGGCCTTTCCCCGCATCGCCGCCCTCGCCGATGAATCCGGCGCAACCTTGCTCGCGGCACCGCCGCCAGCGCTCGATCTCGCCGCCGAAATCGCCCCTGCTGCCCTCGCCGCATGGCTGGACGCGGTGAAAAATCCGGCTTAACGGCATCCCGCTTGCCATCTTTCAGCCTGCATACTTTTACAGAGGGAGATCCCAATGCGCGTCACTCAACGGGTCAGGAAGATCCTGAGCTGGTACGAAAGCGACAATCCCGGCACCAAGGCCAACCTCGCCCGCATCCTGATGCAGGGCAAGCTCGGCGGCACCGGCAAGATGGTCATCCTCCCGGTCGATCAGGGTTTCGAACACGGCCCCGCGCGCAGCTTCGCCAGCAATCCTGCCGCCTATGACCCACACTACCATTTCCAGCTCGCCCTCGATGCCGGCCTGTCCGCCTATGCCGCCCCGCTCGGCATGATCGAGGCCGGGGCCGACGCCTTCGCCGGCAGCATCCCCACCATCCTCAAGCTCAACTCCTCCAACTCGCTGGCCACCGAGAAGGACCAGGCCGTCACCGGCTCGATTTCCGACGCCCTGCGCCTCGGCTGCGCCGCGGTCGGCTTCACCATCTATCCCGGCAGCGAGCACCAGTTCGCGATGATGGAGGAATTCCGCGAACTCGCCGAAGAGGCGAAGTCCGCCGGCCTCGCCGTCGTGCTGTGGTCGTATCCGCGCGGCCCGATGATCGACAAGAAGGCCGAAACCGCGATCGACATCTGCGCCTATGCCGCGCACATGGCGGCACTGCTCGGCGCCCACATCATCAAGGTGAAGCCGCCCACCGAGCATATCGGGCTCGACGCCGCGCGGAAGGCCTATGAGAAGGTGGACGTCTCGACCATGGCCCGCCGCATCGAGCACGTCGTCCAGTCCTGCTTCAACGGCCGCCGCCTCGTGGTGTTCTCCGGCGGCGAGGCAACCGACTCGGCCAGCCTGCTCGACACCGTGCGCGCCCTGAACGAAGGCGGCGCCTCCGGCTCGATCATCGGCCGCAACGCCTTCACCCGCCCGCGGGACGAGGCGCTGGCCCTGCTCGCGCAGATCGTCGGCATCTACCAGGGCAAGGCTTGACCGAGCTTTACCTCATCACCCCGCCCCGCATCGGCCCCGATTTCGCCGATGCGCTGGCGGCCGCGCTGGACGCCGGGCCGGTGGCCTGCGTCCAGCTCCGCCTCAAGGACGCCACGCCGGACGACGTGCGCCGCGCGGTCGATGCGCTGCGCCCCGTCGCGCAATCACGCGGCGTCGCCTTCCTGCTGAACGACGATCCCCGCCTCGCGGTCGAAACCGGGTGCGACGGCGCGCATCTCGGGCAGGACGACCTCGCCGCCCATGGCGGCCTCTCCCGCGCGCGCCAGACGCTCGCCGGGCTGAGCCTCGGCATCACCTGCCACGACAGCCGGCACCTCGCCATGGAAGCGGCCGAGCAGGGGGCGGATTACGTCGCCTTCGGCGCGTTTTTCCCGACCGCGACCAAAACCCCGAAAGCCCACGCCGATATCGAGTTGCTGCGCTGGTGGTCCGAACTGATGGAAATCCCCTCGGTTGCCATCGGCGGCATCACCCAGGACAATTTTGCCCCCCTCGCGGATGCGGGCGCCGATTTCCTCGCGGTCATCGGCGCCGTCTGGAACCATCCGGATGGCCCGGCTGCGGGCGTGCGGGGATTTTCAAAAAAGATCGGCCATGATTGAAGTCATTTCATGACATTCAGGGAAATATCCTGGAGCGTTTTCCGACCCTTTCGGATCGGATGATGCTCTTTCATATAAATAACCAGGACATTCTTATCCGATCGGATGATGTCCTGGTCTTTGAATAAAACTTATATATCAGTTCTATTCAGATTATGCAGGAATTTGATTACAGCCTCAGTGTCCTGCCGGTCATCGAACAGTAGCCCGTCAGAAGTATCTGAGTGAACAAATAGTTTTGCGATTATGACCCCTGCATCTTTAAATATGATTTCTAATTTTCCTCTCGGTTCGGCATAGCTCTGGCTGAAAACAACAACAAATACCGGGCAATCTTTCGCCGCTTTTTTGATACGGAATATTGTTCCTGCCATATCTTCGTAAAATGATGAAGTATTCATCATCATAAGCAATAAAGTTTTATCTTTATTTGAAATCGCCTGTCTCAGGCGATCTACGCGTCGGGTAAGTTTTTGATATTCAGCATCATCAGCGACGTTTTGATGATTAAATATCGCCCCGTGAGGCATCGAATATTTTTCTTGATAGAATGCATGCTGGCATTTGGAGCCATTTTCAATTGGTACCAGATAGTTACGATTTAAAAGTGTAGAAAAATCATCTTCGAAACAATCAGCAATCATTGATGGATTTGAGAAAATCCAGTCAAATGGGAAGGACGCACGCCTCAAACCGGCTTCGCGCAGATGAGCTGCTGCTGTACAATATGTTCCTATACTGATGATATTTTCAAATCTATTATTTTGTGCGGCGTGTGATAAGGCGGTTTCTTGATCGTTTTTGATGCCGTCAGATATTTGTTTCGATATGATAATCTGTGAGTTAATGCTAATTTGTTCTTTTAGTTTTTCACGGACATCCCGATACCTGATCTGAAGCTCACGATAGGCTTCATGAATATCGCGGATAAATCCGATCTGTTTAAAATAATCGACTCGATTTTGAATATGGGTTGGAAAATTATGGTCAATATTTATGTATTCAGCGAGATGCCAGAAATTGCCAACAACTCCACCTAAAGCGACCTGATCCTCGATGCCCCCCTCAGAGAGCATGACTTTGAACCACTCTTCTGTATGCGAGAATGACTGGAGTTTCGTCCGAATTTTTTCTGCGCCGCCAAGATAAGTGAAGTGCCAGCCGGACTGCTGTATCTCGTGATAAAGATGACCAAAAGTTTCTTTTAATAAATCTTTATCTATGCGGCCAGAGGTAAAATTACGAAGTTTTTCTCTGTATTTCCAAGTAAAACCAAATGCTCTGGACCATCCAGAAGGCTCAGCTCTCAAATTGAGATAGTACTGGAACATTGGCATATCGAAAGCGATATACCCATCCGTCCCGCGAATATTTTGAATGACGTCGCGTCGGTAAATCTCGTCTGCGTCGCTGACCAGAACCAAATCACCTGGTCGAGCCAAATTGCAGCCTGCCGCCAACGCATCACGCTGCGCAAATTCCCTGTCCCATGGATTTCCCGTATCGGGCAAATCATTCAGGATAATATGAATTACTTTATCTAAATATTTTGAAAAACGCTGCTTGTTTTCCGCGAAATAGAGCGGTTTTGGTTTTCCTTGAAAGGTTAGGGCTGATTCGCAAATAACAAAATAGTCAACAACGTCATAAAGCTCTTCAAATCTTACTTCCAAAAGGTCAATTTCATTAAAGAAAGTAAAACAATCAAAAATACGACAATCCATAATTAACTCCAAAAAAATAGCCGCGGCTGGCGCTGGATATGTGGTCGCAGACAATATGATCGATTGGCTAGATCACTAAATGTTGTTTATCAAGATCGAGAGGACCCGGTCCGAAAATCTAAATTCAAAAAACGGGTCTCGGGAAGGTGTTTCGGACATTCACGTCGAACGGCAGAAGCGCATCTTCATTGCCGACACGATTGCCAACAAAGACAAGATTTTCAATGTCAGGAAAACTGGCTCCCGGAGTAGGACTCGAACCTACGACCGAGCGGTTAACAGCCGCTTGCTCTACCAACTGAGCTATCCGGGACCAGTGGGAAGCCTCTTAGCGAAGGCCGCGGCGGAAGGCAACAGGGGAGGTTCATATCCGCCTTGCGCCACCCGATCTGGACGCCACCGCAGAGTTTTGTCCCCCGCCGTCGCCGAAACGGGCGGCGAGATACGCCTGGAAAAATTTGGAATGGCCCTCCCCGGACTCGAACCGGGATGCCCGCAAGGGCGCGCGATTTTCGTACCACTTCGGCTTTCGCCGCCCCATGCGGGTTCGTGGTCTGGACTGTCCCTTCGCCCTGTCACCCGCTTGCGCAGGTGAGTTAGGCGCCGCCCGTCCAGTCTCTACACCTTCCCGTCTCCGGGCTTGGCTCGGGATTAGCAGTCAAGCCTTCCCCGACTTTGAGCGGTTCTACTCCGGGCATTTCCACCCGGGCACCCAATTTACGATGAGTCGCGTTCGTCTACCATTCCGACAGAGGGCCGGTAGCTACAGGATATATCGAATTCTGCCGGCGCTGCAAAGAGCCGGCCGGCGCGCCGCTCAGGCGCTCCCCGCCCCGCGCCGCCGCTTGCGCCCCGGCACCGTGCCGGCGGCGCGGGCAACCGCGCGCGGAAACCGCTCCGGCGGCTGCGGCGCTACCCGCTCCACCGTCGCCGGGTCGATCACCCGCAAATCGCGATAGGCGCCGCCCTCGCGGCTGAAATGCGGGCTGTAAAACGGGTCCACCGCCAGCTCCCGCCCCCAGCGTGCCAGCATCGCCTCGTTCTCGAACATGAACCGCGCAACCTTCGAATCGTCGAAATCATCGCCCCGGCTCAGGCTCTCCCGATGCTCGCACACCACATCGGCGGCATAGATGATCCGATACCCGGCCGCCCGGATCTTCATGCACAGATCGACATCGTTGAACGCAACGGTCAGGTCCGCCTCATCGAACCCGCCCGCCGCCTCGAACGCCTCCCGCCGCACCAGCATGCAGGCCGCCGTCACCGCCGCAACCTCGCGCGACGCGATCGCATGCGCGATATACCCAGGCTGGTCGCCCGGCAGCCCGCGAAACCCGTGATCCGCCACCCCGCCAACACCCAGAACCACCCCCGCATGCTGCACCATGCCGTTCGGATACAGCAGCTTGGCACCCACCGCGCCCACGCCCGGATCGGCCAGCGCCTCGTTCAGCATCGTCCGCAGCCAGAGCGGGTCGCGCACGAACACGTCATTGTTCATGAACAGCAGGAACGGATGCCGCGCCGCCGCCACGCCGAGATTGTTGATCCGCGAATAGTTGAACGGCTCGGGAATGCGCAGCACCCTGGTATCCGCCAGATTCCCCTGTTCGACGGCGAAGCGCTCCGCATCCGCCTCCTGCGACCAGTTGTCGAGCAGCAATGTTTCACATGAAACATCCGCCGTAACCTCGCGGATCGCGGCAACGCATTGCTGCGTCATCGCGATGTGGTCGCGATACGGAATGAGGATCGACACGCCGGGATCGTCGTCGATCACGAAGCTGGTCCGGTAGCAGGTCAGCGCGCCGCGCCGCGCCGTCTTGCCTGCGATCCCCCGGCGCCGCAGATGGGCGGCAACGGCGCGCGCCCCCGCATCGGCCGCTGCCGGCTTGGCCGCGCCGGCGGCGGCGGTGGAACGCTCGGTGATCCGCCAGTGATAGAGAATTTCCGGCACGTGATGAATCTCGTGCCCGCCGAGACGCTCGACCATCCGCAGCAGCAGGTCGTGATCCTGCGCGCCGTCGAGCGACGGGTCGAGCCGGCCGGCCTCGCGGGCAAGTGCCGCATCGACCACCACCAGATGGCAGATATAGTTGAGGTCGAGCAGCAGGCGATAATTGAAATCCGGCTTGAAATTCGGCTCCGAAACCTGGCCGCGCCGGTCGATCTTGTCCTCGTCGGAATAGAGCAGCCGCGCCCCGGTCGCCGCCTGCGCGCGCATCATCGCATCGAGCGCGCAGGGATCGAGCAAATCGTCATGGTCGAAGAAGGCGATGAAGGCGCCGCGCGCCAGTTCGATCGCGCGATTGGTGGCGGCGGCGATGCCGCGATTGGCCGGCAGTGTCTCGACCCGGATGCGCTCGCAGTCCCCGGCAAGGCGGCGCAGCAACGCTGTCAGCCGCGCATCGTCGCTCCCGTCATCGACCAGGATGAGCTCCCAGTTCCCATAGGTCTGCGCCAGGACCGAATCCACCGCGGCGATGAAGGCGCCCTGCTCAGGCCGATACACCGGGCAGATGACCGACACGAGCGGCGAATCTTCGCGCGCGCCGTAGCGGGCCGCGATGCGCGCCGGGACGAGCGGTTGGCTCTGGGCGGCCCATTCGCGGTATCTCGCGAGGCAAAATGTCTCGGCGGGCAGCACCGCCCTGAGATCCCGCCGCAGGCCGTAGGCGTAGCGCAGCAGATCGTCGGCCTTCTCGATCAGCGCGTTGATGCGTGCTCGCTCGGACGTCCCCGGCATGCGCAGCTCGACCGGGCTGCCCCGCAGCGGGATGCGATCCGGCATCACATGAAAATCGAAGGTCTTGGCGCCATTGGCGTGAAGTGAAGCGGGCGGCGTCCAGGCAAACCCGCAGCACGGATCGGCGCCGAGCGCCTCGGCCACGTCCGCCCGGAACTGGTCGGCCAGAAGCTCGGCAAGAGGCTGGCCGCCGGTGGAGACGAGAATGCGAAGCCCGCCGGATTTCAGCCCCGCCCGCTCATCGACGCGCAAGGCCCAGCCCTGGACCACCCCATCCACGAGACCGTCGAGCACACCTTCGACATGAACACGCCGCGTCAGGCAGAAATGCAGCTCCGGCAGGGCGAAACCCGCCCGCGCCGGCAGCGTCACCTTCTGCCCGTCCATCGTCGCCAGGGACAGCACGTGGCGCAGCCCGTCCTGATAGAGGTAGGGGATCGCGAAGTGAAAGCCGACCCTGGTGTTCGGCAGGTGCAGCTGGTGCAGATCCGGCCGGTCGAGATCGCACGTGATGACATCGGCGATCTGGCCATCGATCATGACGCGGAGCGACAGCGGCCGGGACATGTCGCCGGGATCGACCGCCCATCCGGCCAGCGATGCCTCCTCGATGCGGTCGAGAAACCCCAGGATGGTCGGCCCGGCCGTGCTGGCGCGGGGGGGAGCGGCCACGTTGCGCCTGGAATTCGCCGAAGGCTTTGCCATGAAAATTCCCTGTGAAATGGTCCGTGGTGAAATAGTCGGTGCGTTCCGCGTCGGGACGCTCAAATTCAGCGAATCTATCGAATAATATTTAACCATTGTTTACCGGTATCGGGTTTTGGCGGCAAGCAAGCCGCGGCGCCGCTGCGGATCGAGTTGCCAAGCCCGGCGCGATTGCCTATACCGCCCGCTTCCAGCGCGACCAGGTCGCGAGACCGGGCCTTTTTGGCATGCCCGGCCGCACGCCGCGCCCCCGGTCGAGACCGGGTATGGACGAGAAGGAGTATGAAATGCCGAAGATGAAGACCAAGTCGTCGGTCAAGAAGCGGTTCAAGATCACCGCGACCGGCAAGGTGATGGCGGGCCACGGCAACAAGCGCCACGGCCTGATCAATCGCTCCCAGAAGATGAAGCGCACCAACCGCGGTACGATGGCGCTGCCCGAGCAGGACGGCAAGACCGTCAAGCAGTGGGCCCCCTACGGTCTGGATTGAGGAGCGATAGAGCATGGCACGCGTCAAACGGGGTGTGACGACCCACGCCCGTCACAAGAAAGTTCTCAAGCAGTCCAAAGGGTTTGTCGGCCGCTCGTCGACCAATTACCGGATTGCGCTCGAGCGTCTCGAAAAGGCACTCCGCTACGCCTATCGCGACCGCCGCAACAAGAAGCGCGAATTCCGCGCGCTCTGGATCCAGCGCATCAACGCCGCCGTGCGTGAGCAGGGCATGACCTACAGCCAGTTCATCGCCGCCCTCAAGGCCGCGAATATCGAGCTGGACCGCAAGGTGCTCGCCGCGATGGCATTCGATGATCCCGCGGGTTTCACCGCGATCGTCGAGGCGGCCAAGGCCGTCCGCGCGTAAACAATCAATCTGGTGCCGGTCCGTCGAGGCGGATCGGCACCAGGTGATGCATGAACAGCGCCGCGCATGACGCCCAGTCATGCTGCTCTGCGAAGCGCCGGCAGTCAGCACGGTCGAGCTGCAGGGCCTTCTTTGCCGCCGCCCCCAGATCCTCATCCAGAATCCCGACCTCCGGCGTCTCGCCGCCGATGATATCGGCCGGGCCGGGAACCGGGAATGCGGCAACCGGCGTTCCGCTCGCCAGCGCCTCCAGCACGACAAGCCCAAACGTATCCGTCCGGCTCGGAAAGACGAAGACATCGGCGCTCGCGAACAGCGCGGCGAGATCCGGCCCCTGTCGTGTGCCGAGAAACACGGTGCGCGGCCCGGCATAACGGCGTTCCAGCGCCGCGCGCGCCGGCCCGTCGCCGACCACGAGTCTCGTGCCCGGCAGGTCCAGATCGAGAAAGGCGGGCAGGTTTTTCTCCACCGCGAGCCGCCCGACCGACAGGAAGATGGGCCGCTCATAGGGCAGATCGACCGCCCGCGACGGGTGGAACAGCGCGGCATCGACCCCGCGCGACCAGAGTTTGGTGTTGACAAAGCCCCAGCGGCGCAGCTCGGCCGCGATCGAGGCGGTGGCGACCATCGTGCCCGCGCCGTGGCGATGGAACCGCCGCAGCCACGCGTGCGACAGGCTGAGCGGCAGGCCGGTCCGCGCCGCGAGATATTCGGGGAACCGGGTGTGATAGGCGGTGGTGAAGCGCCACCCGCGCGCGCGCGCCAGCCGCAGCGCCGCGATGCCGAGCGGCCCCTCGGTCGCGATATGCAGCGCATCGGGTGCAAAATCGTCGACCATCCGGCGCAGAAGCCGGCCCGGTGCGACCGAGAGCCGGATTTCGGCATAGAACGGGCAGGGCAGCGTCATGAACCGGTCGGGCCCGATGACGACGACCTCCTGGCCGTCGCGCCGCAGCTCGTCGGTCAGCATCGACAGGGTGCGCACGACGCCGTTCACCTGAGGGTGCCAGGCGTCGCTCACGATCATGATCCGGGCAGGCTCAGGCAGGAGCGACATCCATCGCGCCCGGCTGCACGACGGCGCCGCGGGGGGCAAGGAAGGACAGCCGGTTCAGGGCGGCCCAGTCGAGCAGTTCGAGCCGCCCGTCGTGATGTTCGACCAGCGCCGTGCAGCTCTCCACCCAGTCGCCATCGTTGATGTAGCGAATGCCGTTCACCACCCGCATCTCGGGGTGGTGGATATGGCCGCAGACCACGCCGTCGAACCCGCGCGACGCGGCTTCGGCCGCCAGCGCGACCTCGAACCGGTCGATCGCCTTGACCGCCCCCTTCACCTGGCGCTTGAGGTAGGCGGAGAGCGACCAGTACGGGTAGCCGAGCCGCGCGCGCGCGACATTGAACCAGCGGTTGAGGACCAGTGCCGCGCCATAGGCCCAGTCGCCCAGCACGGCGAGCAGCCGCGCGTAGCACACCACGGAGTCGAACTGGTCGCCATGGATGATGAGCAGCCGTTCCCCCGCCGCGGTGACGTGCTCCGCCTCGTCGGCGAAGCGGATCCCCGCGATCTCGAGGCTGAGGTGAAGATAGCGCCGCACGGCCTCGTCGTGATTGCCGGGGATGTAGGTGACCTTGGTGCCGGCGCGGGCGCTGCGGAGCAGCTGCGTCACGACATCGTCGTGGTGCTTGTCCCAGTACCATCCGCGTTGCAGGCGCCAGCCATCGATGATGTCGCCGACGAGATAGATGTGTTCGGCGCTGGTCCTGCGCAGGAAATCGGCGAGGAAATCAGCCCGGCAGCCGCGCGTGCCGAGATGGGTGTCCGAGATGAACACGCTGCGATAGCGTGTGATCGCGCCGGGGGCTGTCATGCCCGCTCACTACGGCAGGCGGGCGCGCCGCTCCTAATGAAACTCTGGTGACAGATCCACGATCTTTACAAAGCGATGACGATTTTCGCGGGCTCTGCCCAGCCGGTTCAGGCGCCGATCTGGCGCAGCCAGTCCTGCAAATTGTAATAATTGGAAACGCGGGCGATCTTGCCGCCGCGCACCTCGAAGAACGCCCCGGCCGGCAGGACATAACGCTGGCCGCGTGCCTCCGGCAGGCCCGGGTCGGTTTTCAGGTACTCGCCGTGGACCACGAATTCGGCGGCCGCCCGGCTGCCATCCGCGGAGGCGAGGATGACGATGTCCGTCAGATGCTCGCGGTAGGAGACGTCCATGTGGTCGAGAAACGCCGCAAACGCCGCCCGCCCGGTTTCCCGCGCGCCCTGGTTGATGTCGTGCGCCACGTCGTCGGACAGCAGGTCGAGCATCGCCCGCGCCTGGCCGCTGTTGAACGCGGCGTAATAGGCGCCGATCAGCGCGGTCGTCGTCTCGGCCGGGGTCTTCTGCATGGTCTTCAAATTCCCTGTGGTCCCGAACCATTCCAGACTTCCGGCGCCACTTCAAGATTTGGCACCCTTGCCGTCATACCGCTGACGGCCTAACCTTTACGTCAATATATGGAGTGAAACATGAGCCAGCCCGAATCCCGCCAGTTCCGTCTGATCCGCCGCCCCGTCGGCCTGCCGAAGCGCGATGATTTCGAATATCGCGTCGAGCCGGCGCGCAAGCCCGAGGAGGGCGAGATCATGGTCGGCGTCGAATACATCTCGCTCGACCCCGCGATGCGCGGCTGGATGAACGAGGGCAAGTCCTACATCAAGCCGGTCGGGCTCGGCGAGGTCATGCGGGCCGGCGCGGTCGGCACCATCATCGAGAGCCGCGCGGCGGGGTTTGCGGCCGGCGATGTCGTCACCGGCCCGTTCGGCGTGCAGAGCGTGGCGACGATCGCCGCGAAGGATTGCCTGAAGGTCGACCCGAGCCTGGCGCCGAAGCCGCTGTTCATCTCCACCCTCGGCATGCCGGGCATGACCGCGTATTTCGGCCTGCTCGCGGTCGGCGAGCCGAAGGCGGGGGAGACCGTCGTCGTCTCCGCCGCCGCCGGTGCCGTGGGCGCGCTGGTGGGGCAGATCGCGAAGATCCAGGGTTGCCGCGTCGTCGGCATTGCCGGTCGCGAGGACAAATGCCGTTACATCGTCGACGAACTCGGGTTCGACGCGGCGATCGACTACAAATCCGAGAGCGTGCCCGAGCGGCTGCGCGAGACCTGCCCCAACGGGATCGATGTCTATTTCGACAATGTCGGCGGGCAGATCCTCGATGACTGCCTGGCCCGCATCAACCTGCGCGCCCGTATCGTGATCTGCGGCGCGATTTCCCAATACAACAGCACCACGCCGGTGCGCGGGCCGGCGAACTATCTTTCGCTTCTGGTGAATCGAGCACGCATGCAGGGCATGATCGTGTTCGATTGGGCCGATCGCTATCCCGAAGGCATGCAGGCGATGGCGGGGTGGCTGCGGCAGGGAAAGCTGAAAAGCCGTGAAGATATCGTGGATGGGCTGGAAAATTTCCCGGAAACACTTCTGAAACTTTTCAGCGGCGACAATTTCGGAAAACTCATAACGAAAGTGTGAAATCATCACTGGCCGCGTTCAGGCTCTTGCGTGGGCGCGGCCGATATGCCACGAGGCCGTCACAATTCAGTGACCGGCCCGGCTGGGGCCGACGAGGGGAAAATGTCGTTTATCGTCAAATCGGCCCCCGCTCTCGTGGCGGCAGGGTATCGGTCGATCCATGGCCGATAACATACTCGAGGCGCGCGGTCTGGCGAAGGGTTTTCGCGGCTTCATGGCCGTGCAGGACGTCGACCTGTCGATCGAGCGGGACAGCATTCACGCGCTGATCGGTCCGAATGGCGCGGGCAAGACCACCTGCTTCAACCTGCTGACCAAGTTCCTGCAGCCGAGTGCCGGCAAGATCACATTCGAGGGCAAGGACATCACCGACCTGAAGCCGGCCGATGTCGCCCGCCGCGGCCTGGTGCGCAGCTTCCAGATCTCGGCGGTGTTCGGGCACATGAGCGCGCTCGAGAACGTGCGCGTCGCGCTGGCCCGCTCGCGCGGCGGCAATTTCGATTTCTGGCGCAGCGAACGCGCACTTTCGGTGTTCAACGACCGCGCGCACGAACTGCTCTACGATGTCGGGCTGTCGGACAGTGTCGAGGTGCCGGCGGCGGAACTCTCCTATGGCCGCAAGCGCGCGCTGGAGATCGCGACCACGCTGGCGCTCGATCCGAAGCTGATGCTGCTGGACGAGCCGACAGCCGGCATGACCGAGGCGGACGTGGCGCGGATCGTCGCGCTCATCCGCCAGATCCGGAAGGGCCGCACGATCCTGATGGTGGAGCACAATCTCTCCGTCGTCTCCGGCCTGTCGGACCGGATCACGGTGCTGGCGCGCGGCCGCGTGCTGGCCGAGGGCGATTACGCCAGCGTCTCCACCAACGAGGCGGTCATCACCGCCTATCTCGGCTCGGAGCACGCCGATGCTTGAAATCGCCGATCTCAACGCCTGGTACGACGAGAGTCACGTTCTGCATGGCATGAAGTTCGAGGTGCGGGAGGGTGAATGCGTCACCCTGCTCGGCCGCAACGGTGCCGGCAAATCGACGACGCTGAAGGCGATCATGGGGCTGGTGCCGAAGCGCACCGGCAGCATCCGCTTTCGCGGCGCCGAGCTGATCGCCGCCCGCCCCGACGTCATCGGCCGCGCCGGCATCGGCTTCTGCCCGGAAGACCGCGGCATCTTCGCCGGGCTGACGGTGGAGGAAAACCTGATGCTGCCGCCGGTGGTGGCACCCGGGGGCATGAGTGTCGCCGATATCCACGAGCTGTTCCCCAATTTGCGCGAGCGCGCGAAAAGCCCGGGCACCAAGCTCTCGGGCGGCGAACAGCAGATGCTGGCGATCGCCCGCATTCTGCGCACCGGCGCCAAGCTGCTGCTGCTCGACGAGCCGACCGAGGGGCTTGCGCCGGTCATCGTCCAGCAGATCGGCCACATGATCGCGGAGATCAAGCGCCGTGGCTTTACCGTGCTGCTGGTGGAGCAGAATTTCCGCTTTGCCGCCAAGCTTGCTGACCGGCACTACCTCGTCGAGCACGGTCAGGTCGTGGACATGATCCCGGCCAATGAGCTCGCCGCCCGCGCCGAGTCGCTCAACCGGCGACTTGGTATCTGAACCTCAACGAAGGAAACATCCATGGACCTGAGCAGAAGAAACCTTCTCGGCGGCGCCGCCGCCGGCGTTGCAGCGGCCTCGCTGCCCGGCACGCGGGCGCGCGCGGCCTCGGCCAAGAAGCTCAAGATCGCCGTCGTCAGCGATTTTTCCGGCCCCTATCGCGACATCGGCGGCCCGACCTCGGTTGCGTGCGTCGAGCAGGCGATCGCCGATTTCGGCGCCAAGCAGAAGGGCTATGACGTCGAGGTGATCCGTGGCGACCACCAGGAGAACCCGGGTGTCGGCACCGCGCTGGCCCGCCGCTTCTACGACCAGGGTGCGGACCTCGTGATCGACGTCCCGAACTCCGCGATCGGCATCGCCATCGAGGGCGTCGCGCACGACAAGAACCGCGCCTACATCAACACCAACTCCGCCTCCTCCGACATCACCGGCAAGTTCTGCAACGCGCAGACCGTGCACTGGACCTACGACACCTACATGCTGTCGCACTCCACCGGCGGCGCCATCGTGAAGTCGGGCGGCAAGAAGTGGTTCTTCATCACCGCCGACTATGCGTTCGGTCACCTGCTGCACGAGCAGACCGCCGCTGTCGTGAAGCAGATGGGCGGCCAGGTGCTCGGCAACATCAACTATCCGTTCCCGACCACGACCGACTTCTCCTCCTACCTGATCCAGGCCCAGGCCTCCGGCGCCGACGTGCTCGGCCTCGCCAACGCGGGCAAGGACACGGTGAACTCGATCAAGCAGGCGCATCAGTTCGGCCTGAACAAGAAGATGCACATTGCCGGCCTGCTGATCTTCCTGAACGACGTGCATGGCATGGGCCTCGAGATCGCGCAGGGCCTGACGCTCACCGAGAGCTTCTACTGGAACCTGAACGACCGCACCCGCGCGTTCATGAAGCGGGTCAAGCCGCGCACGCCGGACAACTATCCCTCGATGGGCCAGGCCGGCAGCTATTCCGGCACGCTGCACTTCCTCAAGGCCGTCGATGCCATGAACAACATGAAGGACGTGAAGAACGGCGCCGCCGTCGTCGCGCAGATGAAGAAGATGCCGACCGACGACGATGCCTACGGCAAGAACTACATCCGCGAGGATGGCCGCTTCATGTGCCCGGCCTACCTGTTCCGCGTGAAGTCGCCGTCCGAGAGCAAGGAGCCGTGGGACTACTACGATCTCCTCGCCACGACCCCGGCGAAGGAAGCGTTCATGCCGATGGCCGCCGAAGGCTGCCCGCTGGTCAAGGCCTGAGATCAAGCCCGCCATGAAGAGACACACGTCATGCTGATGATCCTCGGCAAGCCGGCGCCGCTGCTGTTCGGGCAGCTGCTGCTCGGCATCATCAACGGCTCGTTCTACGCGATGCTTTCGCTCGGGCTGGCGATCATTTTCGGTCTGCTGAACGTCATCAACTTCGCGCATGGCGCGCTCTTCATGGTGGGCGCGTTCGTGACCTGGGGGCTCCTGCATTATCTCGGCATCGGCTACTGGCCGGCGCTGGTGCTGGCCCCCGTGATGGTTGGCGCGTTCGGGCTCGGGCTCGAACGCACCCTCATCCGCTTCACCTACAAGCTCGACATTCTGTACGGCCTGCTGCTGACCTTCGGCCTCGCGCTGGTGCTGGAGGGGCTGTTCACCAACGCCTATGGCAGCTCGGGCGTATCCTACGGGGCGCCTGACATCCTGTCCGGCACGCTCAATCTCGGCTTCATGTATCTGCCGGTCTATCGCGGCTTCGTGGTGGCCGCGGCAATCATCATCTGCGTGGCGGTCTGGTTCGTGATCGAAAAGACCAGCCTTGGCGCCCTGCTGCGCGCCTCGACCGAAAATCCCGCGCTCGTGCAGGCCTTCGGCGTGAACGTGCCGCGGGTGATCGCGCTGACCTTTGCCGCCGGCGTCTCCCTCGCGGGGCTGGCGGGCGTGCTCGCGGCGCCGCTCTATTCGGTCAATCCGGGCATGGGCACCGACCTGATCAACACGGTGTTCGCCGTTGTCGTGATCGGCGGCATGGGCTCGATCGGCGGCGCTATCATCACCGGCTTCGGCCTTGGCATCATCCAGGGCTTTACCGAGGTCTATTATCCGGCAGCATCGTCCGTCGTTGTCTTCGCGGTGATGGCTGTCGTGCTGCTGGCCCGTCCGGCCGGCCTGTTCGGAAGGGCGGCATGATGTTCGGTTTCACCCGCGCCCAGGCGATCGGCTTCGTCGTCATGGCGGCGATCCTCGCCGTCGCGCCCTTCGTCGTCTATCCGATTTTCGTCATGCAGGTGATGTGCTTCGCGCTCTTCGCGATGGGGGCGAACCTGCTGATGGGTTATACCGGCCTGCTCTCGCTCGGCCAGGCTGCCTTCTTCGGCATGGGCGGCTATGTCGTCGGCTACATGATCCAGACGATGCACGCTTCCACCGAAGTCGGGCTGATCCTTGGTGGGCTCACCGCCGCGGCCATCGGCGTCGTGTTCGGCTGGCTCGCGATCCGGCGGCAAACCATCTATTTCGCGATGATCACCCTCGCCCTCGCGCAGCTCGTCTATTTCTTCGCGGTGCAGGACACGAGCTTTACCGGCGGCGAAAACGGCATCCAGAACATCCCCCGCGGCAACCTGTTCGGCAGCCTGCCCCTGCACAACGACCTGCAGCTCTACTGGCTGGTGTTCGGCGTGTTCATCGCCGGCTTCCTGTTCGTCCATCGGGTGATCCACTCGCCGTTCGGCCAGGTGGTGAAGGCGATCCGCGAGAACGAGAGCCGCGCCATTTCGCTCGGCTACAAGGTCGAGCAGTATAAATGGGTCATCTTCGTGCTGTCCGCGGCGCTGGGTGGCATTGCCGGCGGGCTGAATGCGCTGGTGGTCCGCATCGCCACGCTCACCGATGTCGGCAACGCCACGTCCGGCCTGGTCGTGCTGATGGTTCTGGTCGGCGGGATCGGGACGGTGTTCGGCCCGCTCGTCGGTGCCGCGATCATCGTCGCCATGCAATATTATCTCGCCAGTTTCAGCGACTGGGTGACGGTGATCCAGGGCGTGATCTTCATCGCCTGCGTGCTCGCCTTCCGCCGTGGCGTTGCCGGAGAGGTTGCATCCTGGCTCAAATTGTCCCTTTGATGGGGCATGCAGGCTGAACAACTCGGAACTCACGACGCAACATCCCTCGCCGCCCTGATCAGGGGCGGCGAGATCACGGCGGAGGAGCTGCTCGATGCAACCCTCGCCAGGATCGACGCCAGCGAACCCCGGCTGAACGCCATCGCCGCCGATCTGCGGGACCGCGCCCGCCGGCAGATCGCCGCCGGATTGCAGGGGCCTTTCGCGGGCGTTCCCTTTCTCCTCAAGGATCTCGCGCAGGAGTACGAAGGCGCGCCGATGACGATGGGCGCCCTGCCGCTGCGGGGCAATGTCGCCGCCCGGTCCTCGCATTTCGTCGAACGCTGCCTCGCCGCCGGGCTGGTGATCGCCGGGATGACGACGGCGCCGGAACTCGGCCTCAAGGCGACCACTGAAACCCGCCTTTACGGCGCGACCCGCAATCCGTGGAATCCCGGCCATACGCCGGGCGGATCGTCGGGTGGATCGGCCGCCGCGGTTGCCGCCGGCTACGTTCCGATGGCCGGCGCGGGCGATGGCGGCGGGTCGATCCGCATTCCCGCCTCCTATTGCGGGCTGTTCGGGCTCAAGCCGTCCCGCGGGCGAGTCTCCTCGGGTCCGATGGCCGGCGAGATGTGGGATGGCGCGGTGGCGGACCATGTGCTGACCCGCAGCGTTCGCGATTCGGCCGCCATGCTCGACTGTCTCGCCGGCACGGCGGTGGGCGATCCCTTCATCATCCCGGCGCCGGCGCGCCCCTTCGCCGCTGAACCCGGTGCCGATCCGGGCCGGTTGCGGATCGGCTTCTCAATCCGCTCGCCGATCGGCGGGCGGGTCGCGCCGGAGATCACCGAGGCTGTCGCGGCCACTGCCCGCCTGCTCGAATCCCTCGGCCACATCGTCGAGGAGGCCGAGCCCGCGATCGACGGCAAGCTGCTCGCGCGCTGCTACATGGGCATGTATTACGGCCAGGTCGCGGCAATGCTTGCCCGGCTCCGGCGCGAGCATGGCAGCCGCGACCGGGATTTCCACCCCGACACACGGGCGATCGCCGCGATCGGGCGGGCGATGTCCGCCGGCGCCTATGTCGAGCTGCGCGAGCATTGGAACGGGTTCGCCCGCGCGCTCGGCGCGTTCTTCACGACATATGACCTCTATCTCACGCCGACCACCGCACTCGGCCCCGCAAGGATCGGCGAGCTCGACTCGCCGGCCCCCATCCAGGCCATCTCCCGGCTGATCAGCCGGGCCAATGCCGGTGGCCTGCTGATTCGCTCGGGCGTTGTCGAAGGGCTCGCCTTCCAGAATCTCGAACGCACGCCCTTCACCCAGCTCGCCAACCTGGCCTTCGTTCCGGCCATGTCGGTGCCGCTGCATCAGGGGGCCGACGGGCTGCCGATCGGCGTTCAGTTCGTCGGCCGCACCGCCGATGAAGCCACGCTGCTCCGCCTCGCCGCGCAGCTGGAAGCGGCATCGCCCTGGGCCGGCCGGCGGCCGCAAGGCAGCTGACCGCGCCGCGCCAGCGCCTTGACCAGACCGGCTCCGTGGCCGACATTTGGGGCATCAACGTGACAGGGCACGACATCTGATCCGACAAAGATGCTCTGTTTATCAATGTGGTAGAGCACTCCATCCGATCCATCAGGATCGGAAACTGCTCTAGAGCATCATCCGATCAGATGGAATCATCTGATCGGATAAAGATGCTCGACTTATCAATATGCTAGAGCACTACATCCGATCCAATCGGATCGGAAAGGCCCACACCGTGGTCGAAGGATCGGCCTGCCGTTTCCGGGCGTCGTCTGCTCGCAGTCTCCCGCAACGGCATGCCGGCCGAAGCCTCATGGAGACTGCGCATGAACGACTGCAATATGACCCTCGGCAATTCGGCGTCCAGCCAATACACGCAGGGTCAGAACGCCCATCCCGCCCGGCAGCACGCGGCGTTGCTGTCCGCCACGGCACTAACAAAAAATTGCGAAACGATAACGATCGATCCATCGCGCGCGATCCCGTCCGCCCCGCGGCGCGGGCGCTGTTCCGGCCCGGCCGTGGTTCGTGGAACCGCCGTTGATGTCGGGAGGTGCGGGGTATGACCCGTCATTCGGAAACGCTGTTCAGGCCGGACGCGCAGGCGAGCGATCCGCAATGGTTCAAGGACGCCATCATCTATCAGGTTCACGTCAAGTCGTTCTTCGACAGGAATGGCGATGGCGTCGGCGACTTTGCCGGGCTGATGGAGAAGCTCGACTACATCGTCGATCTCGGCGTCACCGCGATCTGGCTGCTGCCCTTCTATCCCTCGCCCCGGCGCGACGATGGTTATGACGTCAGCGGCTATCGTGCCGTCCATCCCGAGTATGGCACGCTGGGCGATGTGCGCCGCTTCATCGACGCCGCTCATCGCCGCGGCCTGCGGGTCATCACCGAACTGGTCATCAACCACACCTCCGACCAGCACCCCTGGTTTCAGCGCGCCCGCCTCGCAAAGCCGGGATCGAGCGCGCGCGACTATTACGTATGGTCGGACAACGATCAGAAATATGCAGGCACGCGCGTCATCTTCGTCGATCTCGAAAAATCCAACTGGACCTGGGATGCAACCGCCGGTGCCTATTACTGGCATCGGTTCTACAGCCATCAGCCTGATCTGAATTTCGACAATCCTAGGGTTTTTCAGGAAGTTCTCGGAATTATGCGGTTCTGGGTCGATCTCGGCGTCGATGGATTCCGGCTCGACGCCGTGGGCTATCTCGCCGAACGTGAAGGAACCGCCAATGAAAATCTCCCCGAGACCCATGCGATCCTGAAGCGGCTCCGCGCCGCGCTGGAGGCGCACGCGCCCGACCGCATGTTTCTCGCTGAAGTGAACCAGTGGCCCGAGGATACGCTGCCCTATTTCGGCGATGGCGATGAATGCCACATGGCGTTTCACTTTCCACTGATGCCGCGGATGTACATGGCGATCGCGCAGGAAGACCGGTTTCCGATTTCCGATATCATGCGCCAGACGCCGCAGATCCCGGAGAATTGCCAATGGGCGATCTTCCTGCGCAACCACGATGAACTGACCTTGGAAATGGTGACCGACAGGGAGCGCGACTATCTCTGGGCCACCTACGCGGCCGATCACCGCGCGCGGCTCAATCTCGGCATTCGCCGCCGCCTCGCGCCGCTGCTGGAGCGGGACCGCCGCCGCATCGAGCTGATGAACGGCCTGCTGCTGTCGATGCCGGGTACGCCGGTGATGTATTACGGCGACGAGATCGGGATGGGCGACAACATCCATCTCGGCGACCGCGATGGCGTGCGCACGCCGATGCAATGGTCCCCCGACCGGAATGGCGGGTTTTCCCGCGCCGACCCCGAAGCGCTGGTGCTGCCGCCGATCATGGACCCGGTTTCCGGCTATCAGGCGCTGAATGTGGAGGCGCAGGCGAAAGATCCGCATTCCCTGCTCAACTGGACCCGGCGGATGCTCGCCGTGCGCCGGCGGCATCGCGCCTTCGGCCGGGGCGGCATGCGGTTCCTGTATCCGGGAAATCGCAGGATACTCGCCTATATCAGGGATCTGCCCGAGCAGGACGATGCGGGAGAGACGATCCTTTGCGTCTACAATCTCGCGCGCACGGCCCAGGCGGTCGAACTCGATCTCTCGGCCTTTGCCGGCCGGGTGCCGCTCGATGTCATCGGCGGCTCGCCATTTCCGCCGATCGGCCCGCTCCCCTATGTGCTGACCCTGCCACCCTATGCGTTCTACTGGTTCAGCCTCGCGGCCGAAACCTCGATGCCGGGCTGGCGGGTCGAACCCTCGGAGCCGTTGCCGGATTTCGTGACCCTGGTGATGCGCGATGGCTTGCGGGATCTGGTCACGCCGCAAACCCTGCGGAGCCTGGAGACGGACGTGCTGCCGCCTTACCTCGCCCGGCGGCGCTGGCTGGCGAGCGGAGGCGGCGAGGCCGGCGATGTGTCGATCGCCGCGATGGACCATGTCGGGACGCCGGAGGGCGAGTTCCTGCTCTGCCAGGCCACACTGGCGCGGGGCGGGCGGGATGAGCGCTATTTCCTGCCGCTTGCAGCCGATTGGAGCGAGCCGCCCGCCGCGCCGATCGTGCAGCAACTGGCGCTGGCGCGCTTGCGGCAGCAGCGGCGTCTCGGCCACCTGACCGACGGGTTTGCCGTCGATTCCTTTGCCCGCGCCGTGATCGCGGGGATTCGGGAGGCGCGGTCGTTCCGGCTCGGCGCGGGCGCGCTCACCTTCGAGGCGACGGACGAGGCGACGGAGCGCGCGCGGGAAGTCCTCCCGGCGGACGATGCCGGAATCCGCAGGCTCTCCGCCGAGCACGCCAGTAGCGCGATGATCATGGGCGAGACCGCGATCATCAAGATCCTGCGGCGTCTCGAGGCCGGCGATCATCCCGAGGTGGAGATGCCGCGGTTCCTTGCCGCGCATGGATTCGCGCATACACCGGCGCCGCTCGGCGAGGTCGTGCTGACGGATGATGCCGGGGCGCGCTCCACCCTGGTGATCGTGCAGCACTACGTGCGCAATCAGGGCGACGCCCGGCAATACATGATCGATGCGCTGAGCCGCGCCGTCGATGATGCGGCGCACGCGGAGCTTGATGCGGCAGGGGAGGATGCCGCGCTGGCGCCGTGTCTCGCGCTGGCGGGCGCCATCGGGCGACGGCTTGCCGAGATGCACGCCGTGCTTGCCATGCCGCATTCATCCGCGGCCTTCGCGCCCCGAAGCGCCGGGACGGACGAGGCGGCCGGCTGGGCGGAATCGGCGCGCAGCCGGATCGCCGCTGCCTTCGCCGCCTTCGACGGCGCATGGCCGGCTCCTGGCCCCGGCGCGCAGGAGATCGTGGCGCAGCTGCAATCAACCCGCGCTTCGCTGGAAGCCGAAATCTTCCGCCTCGCCAGCGCGGGGGCGGGGATGCTAACAACGCGCATTCATGGCGATTTCCACCTGGGCCGCATTCTCGTCGTGCATGGCGATGCGCTGATCATCGATTTCGAGGGCGAGGCATCCATCCCGCTGGCGATCCGGCGCCGGAAAGCCTCGCCGCTCCGCGATGTGGCGGGCGTGTTATGGTCGCTCGATGACGCGGCGCTGACGGTCAGGCACGCCCGGCTCGCGAGCGGTGCCCGCCCCGCGCGGCGATGCGACGCCATTGTGGAGCGGTTTCGTAACGAGGTGTCAGCTTCCTTCACGCTGGCCTATCGCGCAAGTGAAGTGGCGGCACCGCATCGCTGGGTCGATGACAATGCGTGGGACGGCCTCGTCCGTCTGTTCCTGGTCGAGACGGTGGCGGATGCAGTTTGCCGCGAAGCCGCCCTCCGCCACGGCAGGATCGGCATTCCGGCCGAAGGCCTGGCCCGGCTATGCGGGCTTGCGCGGGAGGGAAGGCTTTCCGACGAGCCCGGTTTCGATTGACGATGTCGCGCTGATCGTGGCTCGCTCACGGCAATGGCGCACCATCTGATTGGATAAAGATGTTCTGTTTTTCAATATGATGGAGCACTGCATCCGATCCGCAAGGATCGGAAAATGGCCCAGATAACCGAAATGCAATCTTTGGTTGAAAAACAGGATATTGGCGGTTAAGGTGACTGCCTGAAGCCGTTGTTTGCGGCGATGCCCACTCGGGCCGGCTTGTTTGATTTTCTATCCCACCGTTGTGGGGAGGCTGATTTCGATCGAACGTCGTATTAAAAATATTTTCAACTGACCATTTCCGGGCTTTCCGATGAACCATGCATTCAAGCTGATCTGGAGCCGTACGCTGGGGATGCTGATCCCTGTGGCGGAGGTGATGCGGACGGTGGGGCATGGGGGGCGTCGGCTGAGCCCACGGGCATTGCGGCGGCTGGCGCTGCGACGGGGCCTTGCCGGCGGGGCGGGGGGTGTGGCGCTGGTGCTGGTCCCGGCGGTGGCGCTGGCGCTGCCGCAGGGCGGGCAGGTGACGGCTGGGGCGGCGAGCATCGCGCGCAGCGGCAACACGCTGACGGTCACGCAGACGAGCGGCAAGACCGCGATCAATTGGCAGGGCTTCAGCATCGGCGCCGGGCAGAGCGTGCAGTTCCGCCAGCCCGGGGCGAGCAGTGTTGCGCTGAACCGGGTGCTCGGCAGCGATCCGAGCCAGATCTACGGGCATCTGACGGCGAACGGGCAGGTTTTTCTGGTCAACCCGAACGGGGTGTATTTCGCGCCGGGCGCCTCGGTGGATGTCGGCGGGCTGGTGGCCTCGACGCGGGCGATCACCGATCGGGATTTCATGGCCGGCAAATATCATTTTACCGGCACCAGCACGGCGTCCGTGGTCAATCGCGGCACGATCAAGGCGGCTGAGGGCGGGTATGTCGCCTTCATCGGCGGGCAGGTGGACAATGCGGGGCGGATCGTTGCCCCGGGCGGGACAGTGGCGCTGGGGGCGGGCGGCACGATCGACCTGACACTGGCGGGCGGCAGCCTCGTGCATTTCGAGGTGAGCCGGGCGGCGCTTTCAGCCGAGGTGAAGAATGGCGGGGCGATCATCGCCCATGGCGGCGTGGTGCTGCTGAGTGCCGCGGCGAAGGACGCGCTGCTGCGGACGGTGGTGAACCAGAGCGGGATCGTCGAGGCGGGCAGTGCTGTGTCGCAGGGCGGGACGATCACGCTGCTGGGTGGATCGTCGGGCACTGTTTCGGTGTCGGGCCGGCTCGATGCGAGCTCTGCCACAGGCGCGGGCGGTGCGGTGGCGGTGAGCGGCGCGCATGTGGTGGTGGCGCATGGCGGGCGGATCGTGGCGACGGGTGCGATCCGCGGCGGGACGATCGCGGTGGGTGGCGGCGTGCATGGCGCGGGATCGCTGCTGCCGGCGCGGACGGTCACGATCGCCTCCGGCGCGGTGCTGGATGCGCGGGCGACGCGTGCGGGTGCGGGCGGCGTGGTGAGCGTGTGGTCGGATGTGAAGAACCCGGCCTCGGTGACGAAGGTTGCGGGCACGATCCTGGCGTCCGGCGCGGGCGGCGGGCAGGGCGGGTTTGTCGAGACCTCGGGGCATCGTCTCGACATCACCGGCGCCGCGGTGCGGACGGGCGGCGGCACCTGGCTGCTCGACCCGTATAATGTGACGATCGCCTCGAGCAACGCGAGCGGGACGGCGTTCAGTAGCAATTACAAGCCGGGTTCCGCCTCGACGATCCTGAACACGAGCATCGAGACGGCGCTGAACGCGGGCAACAAGGTCGTGATCCAGACGACGGGGACCGCGGGCAGCTCGAACGGCAACATCACGGTGAACGCGCCGATCGCGTGGAGCACCGGCGCGGGGCTGACGCTGAACGCGGCGGGGAATATCGCGATCAACGCGCCGATCAGCGCGAGTGGCTCCGCACCGTCCCTGACGCTGGAGTATGGCCAGTCGAGCGCGAACGGTGCGGGGGCGAGCTACAGCATCGCAGCACCGGTGAGCCTGCCGGGCAACGCGGGCTTTGTGACCCAGGCGGGCTCGTCGGGCGTGGCGATCAGCTACACCGTGGTCGATACCCAGGCCGCGCTGGAGGCGATCAGCGGCACCGGCAACTACGCGCTCGGCGCCAGCGTCACCGCGACCGGCACGAACAGCCCCATCCCCAGTTTCTCCGGCACGTTCGAGGGGCTAGGCAACACGATCTCGAACCTGACGATCACGGGCGGCAACAATGTCGGCCTGTTCGGAACGCTCGGCAGCTTCGGCGTGATCCGCGATGTCGGGCTGGTGGGCGAGAGTGTCACGGGAACCAGTCTCGTCGGCGGGCTCGTCGGCAATAACACCTATGGCGGGACGATCAGTGCTAGTTATGTAACCGGCACAGTCTCGGCAAGTGGCTACGGCGTCGGCGGCCTGGTGGGCGATAACGGCTATGCCGGCTCGGTCACTGCGAGTTTTGCAAGTGCGACGGTAACCGGGAGCAGCACCGATGTCGGCGGATTGGTGGGGTTGAATACCAACCAGGGCGTCATCAGCGCGAGTCATGCAAGCGGGAACGTCACCGGCACCGGCAATTATGTCGGCGGTCTTGTTGGTTACAATAACAGCGGCAACATTGCCGCGAGCTATGCGACCGGCAGCGTCGCAGGTGCCAGCAGCGATGTCGGCGGGCTGGTCGGCGTCCATTACAACGGCACCATCGCTGGCAGCTATGCCACGGGGCAGGTGACGGGATTTGCCAATGTCGGTGGGCTCGTGGGGTACAATGGTAGCGCGCTGACCGACAGCTACGCCGCGAGCATCAGCGTTTCCGGAAAGAGCGGCAATGTCGGCGGGCTGGTCGGGGATAACGCCGGCAACATCACCGCGAGCTATGCCGTGGGCAGCGTGTCGGGCAATGCCGATCTCGGAGGATTGGTGGGGTATAATATCGGGGCCATCGGTTCGAGCTATTGGGACACGACGGCAAGCGGGACGATGACGGGTACGGGCTTTGGCTCGGGATCGGGCGTTGCTGGTCTTTCAACGCAGGAATGGCTGACCCAGGGGCCGATTGCGACGGGTGTGTTCAGCAGCAGCACCTGGGTGGCGGGCTATCCCTATCCGGTGCTGAAGGCGCTGCCCTATGTGGTGGTGAATGCGACTTCGGCGCAGGCCACTTATGGAGATCAGACGCAGCCATCCTTCACGGTGTCCAGCGTTGCGAACCAGGGCGGCGTCGTCTCTGGTGTTGTGAACACCTCGGGTGTGCAGTTTTTTTCGCTCCCCGCTGCGACGACCTCGTCGGGCACCTATTTTGTCGGCGGCAGCGGCGCCAGCCTCGATAGAGGCCAGTCCGGCTATCAGATCACTTATGACGGCTCGTTGACCATCAAACAGGCTTCGCTGACGATCACGCCGGGCAACCAGTCAAAAACCTACGGCGAGACGCTGGCTCTCGGCACGACGGATTTCACCGCCAGCGGCCTGCTCAACAACGACACGGTGAGCAGCGTCACCCTGAGTAGCGCCGGCACGGCGGCAGCGGCTAGCGTCGCGGGTGGGCCCTACGCCATCACCGGGTCGAACGCGCAGGGAACGGGCCTGTCGAACTACACGATCAGTTACGACACCGGCGCGCTGACCATCAACAAGGCGGCAATGAGCGTGACGGGTGAGGTGGCGTCGAACAAGGTCTATGACGGGACGACCGTTGCCACGCTGTCGGGCGGGACGCTCGTGGGGGTGTTTGCGGCGGATATTGGCAATGTGACGCTGAGCGAAGCGGGCAGTTTTGCCGGCCCGAATGTAGGCAGTGGTATCACGGTGAAGGCGAATGACAGTCTCGGCGGGGTTGCTGCGGGGAACTACAGCCTCATCCAGTCGACCGGGCTTGCGGCGAACATCACGCCGGAAGCGATCACGGTGACGGCGTTATCGAACAGCAAGGTCTATGACGGGACCACGAGCGCCGCGGCGGCGCCGATGTTATGTAAACAATACGTCAGGCGTGATCGCGCAGGCGCCGCTGAGCGTGACGGGCGAGGTGGCGTCGAACAAGGTGTATGATGGCACGACCGTCGCCACGCTGTCTGGCGGAATGCTTGCGGGGGTGATTGCGGCAGATTTCGGCAAAGTCACGCTGAGCGATGCGGGGAGTTTTGCTGGTCCGAATGTTGGCAATGGGATTGCGGTGACGGCCAGCGATGCTCTCGGCGGGGTTGCGGCGGGGAACTACAGCCTCACCCAGCCGACCGGGCTTGTGGCGAATATCACGCCGGAAGCGATCACGGTGACGGCGTTGTCGAACAGCAAGGTCTATGACGGTACCACGAGTGCCGCGGCGGCCCCGATTGTGACGTCGGGGACGCTCTATGCGGTGAACACCGGAACGCTGGCGGAGAGCTACACAACGCCGACTGCGGGCCAGTCGCTAACCCTGGCGCCGACGCTTACGGGTCTTGCGGACGCAGCGGATTATGCGATCAGTTATGTAAACAATACGTCAGGCGTGATCGCGCAGGCGCCGCTGAGCGTGACGGGCGAGGTTGCGGCGAACAAGGTGTATGACGGCACGACCAGCGCCGCGCTGACGGGCGGAACGCTTGCGGGCGTGATTGCGGCAGATTTTGGCAAAGTGACCTTGAACGAAGCGGGTAGCTTTGTCAGTGTGCATGCAGCCAGTGGCATCGCGGTTCGGGTCAGTGACAGTCTCGGCGGGGTTGCTGCGGGGAACTACAGCCTCACCCAGCCGAGCGGGCTTGCGGCGAACATCACGCCGGAAGCGATCACGGTGACGGCGTTATCGAACAGCAAGGTCTATGACGGGACCACGAGCGCCGCGGCGGCGCCGATGATCGTGTCTGATATTGGCAATGTGACTCTGAGCGACGCGGGCAGCTTTGCCAGCGCGAATGTAGGCAGTGGTGTCGCGGTGCGGGTCAGCGACACTCTGGGCGGAAGTGCTTCAGGGAACTACACGCTGAGCCAGCCGACCACGCTTGCGGCGAACATCACGCCGGAAGCGATCACGGTGACGGCGTTATCGAACAGCAAGGTCTATGACGGGACCACGAGCGCGGCGGCTGCGCCGATCGTGACGTCGGGGACGCTCTATGCGGTGAACACCGGAACGCTGGCGGAGAGCTACACAACGCCGAATGCGGGCCAGTCGCTAACCCTGGCGCCGACGCTTACGGGTCTTGCGGACGCAGCGGATTATGCGATCAGCTATGTAAACAACACGTCAGGTTTGATCACGCCGGCGCAACTCGCTGTGACGGGCGAGGTGGCGGCGAACAAGGTATATGACGGCACGACCTCGGTGGCCCTCTCCGACGGGGTGCTGTCGGGTGTGATCGGATCTGATATTGGCAAGGTGACGCTGAGCGAAGCGGGCAGCTTTGTCAGCGCGAATGCGGGCAACGGGATTGCGGTCACGGTCAATGACAGTCTCGGCGGCAGTGCGGTGGGGAACTACGCGCTCATCCAGCCTGTCGGTCTTGTCGCTGACATAACGCCAAAAGCGCTGACGGTCACACCGGGCAACCTGTCCAAGACCTATGGCCAGACAGTTGATCTCGGCACGACCGACTTCACCGTCATCGGTCTGGTCCATAACGACACCGTCAGCAACGTGACGCTGGGCAGCGCCGGTGCGACGGCAACGGCCATGGTCGGCGCCTCCCCCTACGCGATCATCGCCTCGAACGCGACCGGCACGGGCCTGCCGAATTACACGATCACGTACGCCACCGGTGCGCTGACGGTGAACCCGGCCGCGCTGACGATCACGCCGGGCAACCAGTCCAAGACCTTCGGCCAGACGCTCGATCTCGGCACCACCAACTTCACCGCCACCGGCCTGCTCAACAATGACAGCGTGACCGGCGTGACGCTCGCGAGCACCGGCGCGGCGGCGGCGGCGGCGGCTGTGCCGGTGCCCTATGCGATTACCGGATCGGCGGCGGTTGGCCAGGGGCTCGGCAACTACACGATCAGCTACGGCACCGGGTCTCTGACGGTCACGCCCACCACGAGTGCTGCAACCAGCGGCTCCGCGCCGTCGAGCAAGGTGCAGAGTGTTCACATCTCCGTCTGCACCACGGGCTCGCTGGCCAGTTGCGTGGGGATGACGGTGTCGGGCGTTGGCGTCAACCTGTCGGGGCAGACGGTCTCGATCACGACATTTCCACCACCCTGGATGATCTCCGGCCTCAGTGAGCCTCGCCTCCAAGCGACGCCATCGCGTCGGGGTTGAGGAGCACGATGAGAACCATGTCGAACTTGTCGCGGGCGGTGCTATGTACGGCGCTGGGCGCGGCTGTGAGCCTGCCGGCGCTGGCTTCGGTAACGGGGGCGCCGCCAGCGGGCGGAATTTTGCATCAGCTGGCGCCGGCGCCGGTATTGCCGGCGCTGCCGGGGGCCGCGATCCGGCTCGCCCCCGCTTCGGGCCAGCATCTGCAGTCAAAATTGCGGATCCCGGTCAGCCGGATCGAGATCGAGGGGAATCACAAGCTGCCCACGTCGCTGCTGGCGGCATTGGTGCGCCCGGTGGAGGGGCGGACGGTCTCGCTCGATCGCCTGCAGACCTATGTCGCGCGGATCTCGGCGGCCTATCACCGGCGCGGTTATCTGCTGGCCTTTGCCTACCTGCCGCCGCAATCGATCCGGCATGGCGTAGTGCGGGTCGCGGTGGTCGAGCCGCGTTATGACGCGGTCACGGTGTCCGGGGCGTCGCGGTTCCGGGTGTCGCAAGCCCGGCGGGTGATGGGGGTGAAGGCGGGTGAGGCGGTGCGCCTGTCCCCGCTGAACCGCGGCCTGCTGCTGCTCAACCGCACACCGGGGGTGCGTGTGGAGGGCGCGCTGGTGCCGGGCAGCACGCCGGGCACGACCACGCTGCGCCTGACCCGGCAGGATGGGAAGCTGCTGGGCTTCAGCCTGTCGCAGAGCAATGCGGGCAGCCGCTATACCGGTGCGGAGATCACCAGCGTCACGGCGCGGGTGAACGATCCGTTCGGCTATGGCGGGGCGCTGTCGCTGAACGGGGCGATCTCGGGGACGGGCAATCTGCGCAGTGGCGGGTTCGAGGTCGATACGCCGGATCTGTGGAACGGCGTGCAGGCCGGGCTGTATGGCTCGGCAACGGATTACCGGCTTGGCGGCGCGTTCACCGCGCTGGACGAGGTGGGACGGGCGACGCAGTTCGGCGGGTATGTGAGCGATCCGGTGCTGCTGGGCCCGCGGCGCGTGGTTGAGCTGCGGCTGGATGTGCTGGAGGCGGTCTATGCGCAGTCGACCCGCAGCACCGCGACGACGGCGCGGCAGACGATCCCGCAGGAGCGGCTGAGCGTCTCGGGGCAGCTGGCGGACCGGTTTGGCGGGGCGACGGCGGCGAGCCTGAGTCTGACGCATGGCAATCTGTCGATCGGCCCCGCGGCGGCGCGGGCGGCGGGCGGGTTCGAGGTGCTGCAGGCGCGGCTGCACCGGGCGCAGTCGCTGCCGCTGGGGCTGAGCCTGACGCTGGACGCGCAGGCGCAGCTCGCCTCGAAGAACCTCGACAGCTCGCAACAGCTCTATCTCGGCGGGCCGTATGGGGTGATGGCCTATCCGGTCAGCGCCGGCGGGGGGGATGAGGGGTATCTGCTGTCCGGCGGGCTGTCGCATATCGTGCCGGTGCCTCATCTGCCCGGGGTGCTGACGGCATCGCTGCTGGCGCAGGCGGGCACGGTCTGGCTGCACCACACCGCCTATCCCGGCGCCACCGGCAAGCCCGAGCAGAGCGAGGCGGGGATCGGTTTCGGTCTCGACGAGCGCTGGCGCGGCATCAACCTCGATCTGACCTACGCCCACCAGATCGGCGCCAACAGCGCCCCCACCATCTCCCACGCACGCGATCAGCTGCTCTTCCAGGTCACCTTCAGCCGATGAACGGCGAAAGCCGGGCTGCTGTCCCGGACCTGAAAACTATCGGATTGCAGGGAGAGGCTCGGTTTATCAGTATGATAGAGTACTACATCCGATCCGAAAGGATCGGAAAGTGCTCTAGGCTCTGGACTCAACTGATCCATGATGTGACGGCGAGGACGAGGCAAATACCAGCGAGGAAATTTCGTGCGGTTTTGTCATATCGTGTGGCG
>NZ_NCAS01000103.1:0-1230 GCF_002255515.1 Acidiphilium sp. 20-67-58
GCGGTGACGCCGCTTGCCGAAGTGTTTGGGCTTGATCCGATGCGGTTGCCGACCCGCGCGGAGCTGGAAAACCTCCTTGCCGGCAAACGGGCTGACGGACTTGATCTGCCGGCCGCGCCCGTGGAGGTGTCGCTTTCGGCCAATCCGCAGACCGCAGCGCCAGAGGCTGTTGAGGCGAACGAGGCGGAGGATCGCGATGCGGTCCTGGCCGCCGAAGCGGCGGCGCTTGGCGAGCTGGGAAGTGCGGCCGATGGCCCGCCGCCCTGGCCGGATGATTTTGCCCCGCTCCCAATCGAGGAGGCGGCCGCGTATGACCGGGATGCGGCGCTGGCAGCTGACTGGCAGGCGGATATTGCGCGGGGCGGTGAACCGGCGGTGCCGCCGCGTGGCCCGGCGGCTGAGGAGAAGCCAGCGGAACCACGGGCGATCGATGTTGCGGCGGCGCTTGATGCCGCTGGTGTGCCTTACCGGACCAGCGGCGGCCGGTTGCGCCTGCAAGCGACCTGGCGCGGAGGGGAAAGCTGGACGGTTTCGGTCAACGCCACCACTGGCCAATGGACCGACTTTGCCGCCAGCGAAGGCGGGCGGTTCGAGAGCCTGGTGCGCCGACTGGGCGTCAAAGCCGAGGCGGTCGAGCTGGATCCCGAGGCGGCCAAGGCGGCGCGTGCGGCCGAGATGCGGCGCAACGTCTTTCGCAAGAGCATTGCCGGGAAGCTCTGGGATGAGGCGATTCCGGGCACCGGCGAGCTGCACGCGCCGAGCTTGCACGGGTCTGTGGGGCAGAAGTTGCAGCAGCGGACGGCGCATGCGGCGCGCGTGGACGAGGCCGCGGCCCTGCGGGCGTCAGCCCGAGCCTATCTCAGCGGGCGCGGCCTCGATGCTGACTGGCTGATGAGCCATGTGCGGCTGGTCCGGCCGCATCCGAACTATGATGCGGCGGAAGTATCGGCCGGTGCGGCCGTGGTGATGCTGACGCCGATGTTCGGCCAGGATGAGGATGGCCTGGTGCGGCTGACCGGCGTGCAGCGCACCTATCTGACCGAGGGCGGAGCAAAAATCGGCCGCCGGATGCTGGGGGCCTCAGGCGCCTGGCTGCTGCATCCGCCTGCTGGCGCAGCGGTGCCGATCGGTGGCCATGACCAGGCGCGGGTGGCCGGTGAAGGGTTCGAGACCGTCGCGAGTGTCGTGCAGGCAACGCGGCAGGCTGGTGTTGTTGGCTACAATGCTGGC
>NZ_NCAS01000061.1:0-7462 GCF_002255515.1 Acidiphilium sp. 20-67-58
ATAGGCGTATCGCTCCTCAGGGAGGTTCTGGCAGGCTTGGACACCCGCCACGATACGCCGCCTTCTCAAACCTCATCACCTATTTTCAGCCATAGCCCCACCTTGCTCACGACATACCCCTTGATTCTGGAGTTACTCCAGGACCCATCTAGACCATCGTGAGATGAATTTGGAGGGGTCATGCGTTTCCGACCAGGCGATGTTTCCCACAACCCACCCCGCCATGGGTGGACCGGCGATGATCCTGCCGGTGGCCAAAGACATCGGGAGGCAGCCTTGGTATCGGAATGCCGCGAATGTTCGCCCCATGCCTCACACCTGGGCTGCAGAAGGAGTTTCGGCCATGCCCGCATGTTGTAATCGTCCAGATGCCGGCCGCCGAATCAACTGGCGGCGCCTATTGACCAATCGCGTGACGATCATCGGCGGCATTATTCTTGCCCTGGCTGCCGGTCTTGCCGCCGGAAGCTGGGGTTGGCTGGTGGCGGCCGGCGTCGCGCCCATAATCCTGACGATCCTGCCCTGCGCCGTCACTTGCGGCCTTGGACTCTGCGTGCTGGGTCTGGGCAGCCGAACGAAGTCAGATGTTGCGCCAGCCGGTGACACCGCCACCCAAAACGGCGGGGCCATAACCCGCCGGGATGATCCAATGCCGTTACCTGCCGCTCCGCCGGTCGTCAGATACCGAGATCGGCAGTCACTTGAGACACACAGCATCACTCGCACCAGAACCATCGGAGATCTGGCATGACGTCTCTCACCGTACGCGTGACGGGCATGACCTGCGAGCACTGCGCCCGCACGGTCGAGAAGACCCTCAGCGGCCTTCCGGGCATCCGGGCGACTGTCGCCTACGATCGCGGGACCGCGCAGATCGACGGCGCCGATGGTCTCGATCTCGCGGCGCTGAAAGCCGCGCTTGCACCACACGGCTATGGGCTGGAGAGGCTGAGCGCTGACACCGCGCGCGGCACCACTGTCCCGCAAGGGGTTGGACTGCACATCGCCATCATCGGCAGCGGCGGCGCTGCCTTCGCGGCCGCGATCCGCGCGGCTGAGGCAGGCGCGCGGGTGACCATGATCGAGCGGGGCGAGGTCATCGGCGGCACCTGCGTCAATGTCGGTTGCGTACCCTCGAAGATCACCCTGCGGGCGGCCGAGATCCGGCATGAGCGCGGGCACCATCCGTTCGACGGTATCGCCCGCAGCCAAGAACTGGTGGACCGGCGGGCCTTGCTCGCCCAATTGCGCGGGCTGGTGGACGCGCTGCGCGGCGCGAAGTACCAAAAGATCATCGATGACAATCCGGGGATAGCGCTGCTGCGTGGCGAAGCGCGTTTCGACGACGCCCATACGCTCACCATTACCGACCACGCTGGAACATCGACACGGCTAGCGCCGGATCGCATCCTCATCGCGACCGGCGCCGCGCCGATGATCCCACCGATCCCAGGCTTAGCGGAGACGCCCTACTGGACCTCGACGGAAGCCCTGTTCACCGAGGAGCTTCCCGCGCGGCTGGCGGTGATCGGCTCGTCCTTCGTGGCTCTCGAACTAGCTCAGGCATATCGCCGTCTCGGCGTCGACGTGACCGTGCTCGCCCGCAGCACCCTGCTCACGCGCGACGATTCCGAACTCGGCGCGGCGCTACAGGAGGCGTTTGAAGCCGAGGGCATCCGCGTTCTCAACGAAACCCAGGTTCAGCACGTCGCCTATGAGGCTGGTCGTTTCACCGTAGAGTTCGGCACCGGGCGCATAGAGGTCGAGCGGCTGCTGGTGGCGACAGGACGCCGGCCCACTACCGGAGGACTTGGCCTTGAGCAGGTCGGTGTCACCACCGATCGCAACGGCGCCATCGTGGTCAACGATCATCTGCGGACATCGGCCGCGAATATCTACGCGGCTGGCGATTGCAGCACGATGCCGCAGCTCGTCTATGTCGCGGCGGCTGCCGGCACACGCGCAGCGATCAATATGACGGGTGGAGACGCCAGCCTCGACCTCTCGGTGGTCCCCGCCGTGATCTTCACCGACCCGTCGGTCGCGACAGTCGGTCTCGACGAGGGACAGGCGAGAGCAGCAGGCATTGAGACCATCACACGGCGCCTCGATCTGGAAAACGTGCCCAGAGCACTCGCGAACTTCGACACGCGGGGGTTCGTGAAACTAGTTGCCGAAGCCGGCAGCAATCGGCTGATCGGCGCACAGATTCTCGCCCACAATGCCGGGGAAATGATTCAGACCGCAGCACTCGCCATCCGGCATCGCATGACGGTGCAGGAGCTTGGCGATACGCTGTTCCCGTATCTGGTGATGAGCGAGGGGATCAAGCTCGCGGCACAGACCTTCACCAAGGACGTGAAACAACTCTCCTGCTGCGCAGGGTGAGCACGATGCAGGCCGAAGGCAAGGCGGCACGCGGATGGGTTCATGACCACGAAAGGGCAATACGCATGACAAAAACCAACAACCTCCTTCACCGCCGGTTCCTGCCGCTCGGGAAACCACTATTGGGTGCACTGGCGCTCACCGGCCTGGTCTCCGCAGCCGCCGTCGCCGGCCCCACAGGCAAGATGGGGCCGACCAACGTGCCGGCACCGCAGAACATGACCGCGCCCAATGCGCCATTCACCGTTGACGGAAAGAGCGTCGAGCTGAAAACCTATCTGGGTCATCCGCTGGTGGTCTGGCAGGTCACCACCTGGTGCCCGAGCTGCAAGGCCGGGCTGAAGATCTTCGCGCAGCATCAGGCAGAGATCGATAAGTCGGACATCACGATCCTGGTGCTCCGCGACTACAAGAATGGCGGCTATTCCGGCCCCAGCATGCATAACTTCATCGAGCAGGCGGCACCGACGCTTCTGCACGATTCGCATTTCGTGATCGGAGACGACACGAAGGCGTTGTTCGACCTCTACAACCCGCACAAATTCGTCGATGTCTACCAGGTGATCGCGCCGGACGGGCACGTTGCTGTGGTTTCCTCGACCCCCTCCGCCACCTTCGGCAAGATCGAAAGGTTCATCAAGCCAAAGACCGGATCATGATCGCCGCCTTCTATCAGCGCGCGGAGATGGTGCCGCGCGCCTTGCAGTTCGCACTTGGTTCCCGTCGAGCCGTGGTCGGGACGATTGTCCTGTTTATCGTGGCGCTCGCGTTTTATGCGATGCTGCTGCCCGCCACCAGCACGGGCGGTGCCGTGGGGTTTATCTCGCTTCGCTTCCTGACGCTTGGCCAATTTGTGCTCGCCACGATCATGGCCGTTCTTCTCGCGCTGACGGTGGCACTCGGCGTCTACGGCATCCGCCAGGGAGCACGGGTGGGTCCGGCCGGCACCGTTATGGGCGCTGTGCTGGCAACCTTACCCGCGCTGCTCTGCTGCACGCCGATCCTGCCGCTGGCCATCGCAACCATCGCCTCCGTGCTACCGGCGGCCGGGCAGCTTGGGCTACCGATCCAGGGGTTCATCGCTACCCATGAGGGTGCGATCTACGGCGTCGCGATCGCCCTGATGATATGGGGTCTCTATGGCAGTGCACGGCGGGCGCTGTCCTGCGCCTGCGGATAGCGGATCAAGCCTCCGACATATCCGACGTTCACTGTGTTGTTGACCCAGGCGGCTTAGCTTGCAGTTTTGAACAAATCGTCCAGTGACCCCTTTGATCAGGTTGGCTCAAGACTTCTTTCCGAAAGTCTTGATTTTTGGAAAATCTACGCTCTGTCCGTCATTTGAGCAGATATTTGAGCAATGCGGCGATTGACAGGACAATCAGCAGCAGGGTGGCGATACCGAACACTGCCATTCCCCCCATCATCCAGCCGTTCATCATGCCGTGCATCATCGCCTTTTTCTCCGATCAACCGGCCTTGCTCATCATCCCGCGCATCATCGCCGGCATACCTTCTTTCACGAATCGATCGAGTTCGCGGGCATGGGCATAAATCACCTTTACCATTTCTGGATCGTCCGAGGTTTCGGTGACCTGAATTCCAGTTGGTAGGAGCTCATAGGATCTTTTATATTTCGTACTCTTGGCGAACATGGTCGGCACACTGTTACTCATCGGGTAGGGAAATGGACGATTGTCTGCGAGACGGGCGTACATCTCGATCACGTGTGCCTGAATCGCCTTGGCAGTCTCTGGATTACTCGAAACCGTAGTGTCGATGATGCCGTTGGACAGGTAATCAGTCGCGCGGGTGATTTCTGTATGTCGCTCGAACAACTCCATGCCGAGCCGCATGGGACCCATCATATTGCTGTGGGACATCATTCCCTGCATGTCCATGTTGGACATATTTGATCCCATCATTCCACCCATCATATCGCCAGATGAGCGAGCATCACTCGGCGTTTGTCCAACGGCTTGCTTCGAACTGAGCCCAAAAAGAGCAAGAAAGCCAGAAAACATGCTGCCGAACAGAAAAGTTATATTACGCCGTTTCATAGATTTTCATATTTCTCGATGGAAGATGTTCCAGAATTCTGCATTATGGAATTTCCCGGCAAATCGTCGGCAACTCACAGTCTGATTCGGCCGTGTATTTTTGCGCCTTATGAATAGCCCCCGCAGCAGCGACGATCAAACAAGCTGATATCGTCATTTCTGCCCCCTCATCCTGACAGCCACTCCCTGAGCTTCGACCACCGACGCCGGCCCGAGACATTCCTCACGGCAATGGCGACCGCCCGCCGGCTGCCGACCAGGACAACAAGACGCCGGCCGCGCGTGATGCCGGTATAGAGCAGGTTCCGCTGCAGCATCACGTAGTGCTGGGTCAGCACCGGAATGACGACGGCAGGGTATTCCGAGCCCTGCGACTTGTGGATCGTCGCCGCATAGGCCGGCACCAGCGCGTCCAGCTCGCCGAGACCGTAGATGACTTCCCGGCCGTCAAAGCCGACGCCAACCTCCCCGGCCTCCGCATCGACCCGGGCAATGAAGCCGATATCGCCGTTGTAGACCTCCCGGTCGTAGTCGTTCTCGATCTGCATGACCTTGTCGCCGGGAGCATAGGTCCAGCCGAACCTCTCGACCCGCGGCTCCGCCGCGCCGTTCAGCGCCGCCTGCAAGGTGATGTTGAGTGACCGCGCGCCGACCCCGCCCCGGGCCATCGGACAGAGCACCTGGATGTCGCGGATCGGATCCAGTCCGAACCGGCGCGGAATCCGCGTCTTCACCAGCTCGACAATCCGCTCCACAGCCGTCTCCGCCTCGTCGGCCGCCACGAAATGGAAATCGCTCTCGGGATCAGCGCGGCCGAGATCGGGGATCTCCCCGCGATTGACGCTATGCGCCACGGTGATGATCCGGCTCGCCGCTGCCTGGCGGAAGATCTCTGTCAGCCGCACCACCGGTATCGCGCCAGACCCGATCAGGTCAGCGAGCACCTGCCCCGGTCCCACCGAGGGAAGCTGGTCGACATCTCCCACCACCAGCAGCGCTGCCTCGTCGGGCATCGCCCTGGTCAGCGCATGCATCAACGGCACGTCCACCATCGAGGTCTCGTCGATCACCAGCAGGTCGCATTCCAGCGGATGGTCGACGCCGCGGCGGAAACTACCGCTCGCAGGATCTACCTCGAGCAAGCGGTGGATCGTCTTCGCCTCGAACCCCGTCGTCTCGGCAAGACGCTTGGCTGCCCGGCCGGTCGGCGCGGCGAGCAGAATGCGGACGGATTTCGCAGCGAGGATCCGCAGGATCGCCCGGACGATCGTGGTCTTGCCGACACCCGGTCCGCCGGTGATCACCAGCAGCTTTGTGGCCAGAGCCAGCCGCACCGCCTCACTCTGACTCGTCGCCAGATTCATGCCGAGATGGCTTTCCACCCAGCCGATCGCCTTGTCGGCATCGATCGATGGCCAGGGCGTTGCACCGGAGGCAATGGTCCGCAGCCGCTCGGCTATACCCTGCTCCGCCCGATACAAGCCGGCCAGGAACACACAGTCAGTGCCCGCCACCTGATCGGCGATCACCGTGCCCTCTGCCAGTTCGAGGTCGAGTGCCGTCCCGATCAGCGGCGCCGGCACCTCGAGCAGCGTTTCGGCGAGCGAGACCAGTTCGCCAGCCGGCAGGCCACAATGGCCATCATCCATTGCCGTCGCCAGAGCATGTCCGATGCCGGCACGCACACGGATCATCGCATCCCTGGCGATGCCAAGCTTCTCCGCGATCGCATCCGCTGTCCGGAAGCCAATCCCTCTGATATCTCGCGCCAGTCGATAAGGGTTCTCGCTCATCACCTGCACGGCGTCAGCGCCGTAGGTCTTGAAGATCCGCACGGCGCGGGCCGTGCTCACCCCATGGCTGTGCAGGAACACCATGATCTCCCGCACCACCTTCTGCTCGGCCCAGGCATTGACGATCCGCCTGGCCCGTACCGCGCCGATACCAGTTACCTCGCGCAGGCGCTCGGGCTTTGCCTCGATCACGTCGAACACCGTCTCGCCGAAGGCTCGGATCAGTTTCTTCGCATACACCGGCCCAATGCCGCGGATCATGCCAGAGGCCAGATAGCGCTCGATCCCCTCGGCCGTGGTCGGCGCCGATGTCCGCAGGAACCGCGCCCGGAATTGCTGGCCATGAACCCGGTCGTTTACCCATTCACCGCTCGCGGTCAGCCACTCACCAGCGCTGATCGTCGCGGCATGCCCGATGACTGTAACGAGATCACGGTGCCCCCGGGCTTTCACCCGCAACACGCAAAAGCCGTTCTCGACATTGTGGAACGTCACCCGCTCAACCAGGCCAGCGAGGACCTCGCGATCCGGTGCTTGGGCAGGGGTAGTGGAAATAGAATGTTTCCCCATCACCCCATGCGACGCTGTCTTCGGGCGCCGGTCAAGTCAGTCGCAGGCGCGCATGCTTATGCGGCGCAGCTCCAAGGAGGAGGGTAAAAAAATGGCGGCCATTGAGGCCGCCAAGTTTAGGGAGGAAACGTCCAAAAAAGCGAGGCAGTGCCTCGCGCAAGACCGATATAGCGCGGCAGGACGCAATCGTCTTATATATTTTGTGCAGCGCAGCATTGCTGCCCGTCATGACCCGGAGCAACGGGGTGGAATTCCTGCCACCGGTTATGGAATTGGCCGTACCAGAAAGCAGCAGGGACGACAGCAGTTCCTCAAGGAACTGGATCCAAAACCCTACCGCCCGCGGCCACGCTTCCGGTTTTCCTGCTCAACAGGCCGGTCCTCGGCTTGCCGCTGCGCCTGGCGACGGCGATGCCCCTCCAGCGCGCTCTGTAGCCGCGCCCGGGCACTCCGATGCGCGGCCTCGATCAATGGCCGCGCCCGCTCCCACCCAGCCGCCACGGCTGCCCTCACGGCAGGGGCTGCCCGCTCGATGCGAGCCAGCGCCTGGCCCTTCTCCTCACCGGCTCGCGCAATGCTTTCGGTCAAGCCTCCTTGCACACTGGCCCGGGCCTGGGTGCGCGCAAAACGCTGGGACAGGTCAGCGGGCAA
>NZ_NCAS01000104.1:0-1207 GCF_002255515.1 Acidiphilium sp. 20-67-58
CGCGTGCTGTTCACCCGCACCTCCGACCTCGTCCAGAAGCTCCAGATCGCACGTCGCGAACTCGCCCTCGAGGCCACCATCGCCAAGCTCGACAAATTCCACCTGCTGATCCTCGACGACCTCGCTTACGTCACCAAGGATCAGGCCGAAACCTCAGTCCTCTTCGAACTCATCAGCACACGCTACGAGCGCCGGTCCCTGATGATCACCGCCAACCAGCCCTTCGGCGAGTGGGGAAAGGTGTTCCCCGATCCCGCCATGACACTCGCCGCCGTTGACCGCCTCGTCCACCACGCCACCATCTTCGAGATGAACGTCGAAAGCTATCGCCGCAAAACCGCCATCCAACGACGAACCGGACCAGGACGCCCACCCACACGAGCGACAATCACCGAAAACGGCAGATTGTCGCGCCACGACAATCAAGTCGCCGAAACCCGCTTGCCAGCATCAAACCAATCCGATTAACGTTCCGAGGTCGCGATCACTTTCTCATCCTGATCGTCGCGCTTCTCATCCTGATTGTCGCGCTACAGCTTGGCACGGCGCAACACCCAAGGCCCGAGCCGCCTGACGGTTTCGCCAGTTTACTGAATCCGCCCCTCAGGCGGACGCAGGCGTCCTCGCCGGACGCGACGAGGCTACCCCGAGTTGGGTCTTGCTGCCGGACTATCCGGACCGCGCTCTCGACATGGTGGGCCTCGCCTTCGAAAAGCATGTTGCGGCGACCAACGAGGGTCGACCCCGGAAACAACCAAGATCCGGCGATGATGCAGCAAGCTGCAAGAAAGGAGTTGACAGGTCAGTCGCGATCAAACAACCCGCCGGCGGTGTCGGAGCGTTTGACGATCTGTATGATCCATTTGCCGATTTTGGCGAGGTGTCCATTGAGTTTGGGACCGGCATAGCCGCCGTCGGCGAATCCGTGCCGCAACCAAGGATACAGGGATTTGACCGATTTGAGCACGTCGGGCGCCCCATCCCGATCCTGAATGCCGGCATGATGAACGACGGCGCCGGCGAGGTGGCCGATTGTATCGGTGATGATGTGGCGCTTGCGCCCCTTGATCTTCTTTCCGGCATCAAACCCGCGCTGCCCGCCGGTGGCGCAGCTCGGTTGGCGCAAGGGAACAAAGGGGCGTCTGACAGCCCGCTTTGCCGCCATGAGGGTACGCATTGCTGATGGCGCGCCCCAGCGAATCGGTTC
>NZ_NCAS01000062.1:0-7828 GCF_002255515.1 Acidiphilium sp. 20-67-58
GCAGCACCGGAAGCCTCGCCCCGCTACCTACGAACGCCACCATGCCCAGCAGGCGAGGCATAATCCCGTTTCCATAGGATCGTGAGACGTCACCGGCACCGAACAGCTACGGCACCTTATCCCCTCGGGGATATGTGCAGTCTCAAAGTATGAGGTTTCGTCAGGTGACGCGCCGCCTTGTGTGGCGTCGATAATCTCGAATGATATTTCCAAAACACGCCTCAAATTCAGAAAAAATATCAGGTAGGTCGATCTAATACGCTCTTTTAGATTTGGCGCATGATATGATTAATTTCTGATTTACGGAACATTTATCTCCGCAGGGCGCGCGGCCTCGGCGGCGGATCAGGCGGCGAGGTCTCACCGGCCCGGCAACTTTGGGTCCTGCACCCAGCCATGCGACCGGCGGGGATTTCGCCCGCCCTGTCTCCGGCTGGGTGCAGGTCCGCAAAACCTGTCCGCAGTCCGCACCGGGCGCGGTCCTGTTTATCGGCTGGGACTTTTCCCGTCGCCCCCCGCGCGCGTTCAGTTGCAACGGTTTGTTGTGCGAGGTGTCACGCCTTAGCCGGTATGGACACGCGCGCGGCGGTTACTCGTTGCTCGTCCGTCCTACTTCCCCCCCAGTCGATCAGGCTGATAGCCTCGCACGCGATTGTCAGGATTTCCGCGCCTTTCCCGCCATTGGAGACGCTTCCACCCGGCGGCGGTCAGGATCGCCCCTATTTCGGCGGGCGTGACGTTCCAGGCGGGGAACGCGGCACGGCAAGCGGCGTGCAGGGCGGGTGTCGCAACCCGCCCCTCGCCGGATGCAGCGGCCAGCGCGCGGGCCAGCAGCAGCACAACCCCGGCATCGGCCTTTGAACCTATTGGGGCTTCCATGCTGATGCCCGCCTCTGCGCATCTGCCAATTCAGCAGACGTCATCATATGAGCCACAGCGTCCCGAACGGACGCCGCTCCCTTGATGCCCTGGGCCGCGGCCAGGTCAAACCAGAAATAGGCATCTTCATAATTTTGTGGGACGCCTAGGCCTTGTTCATACATGTAGCCGAGATTGAATTCCGCTTCAGCATACCCTTGGTCAGCAGCTTTACGATCCCAATAGGCGCCCTTTGCGTAGTCCTGCGGCACGCCTTGGCCCAGATTATACATGTAGCCGAGATCATTCTCCGCTACGGCATTCCCTTGGTCAGCAGCTTTACGATACCAATAGGCGGCTTTTGCGTAATCCTGCGGCACGCCTTGGCCTTGCTGATACAGATAGCCGAGGCGGCCCTCCGCTGCGGCGTTCCCTTGGTCAGCAGCTTTACGATACCAATAGGCGGCTTTTGCGTAGTCCTGCGGCACGCCCCGGCCAAAGTTATACATAATGCCTAGATTAATCTCCGCTGCAGCATAACCCTGCGCAGCGGCTTTTTTAAACAAAACAACCGCCTTTGCGTAATCTTTAGGCGCTCCTACACCTTCGACATAGTCAATACCGAGATTTGTTTCGGACAAAACGTTGCCGTGATCGGAAGAATTTTTGAGTCGTGTGAGAGATTTACTCTGTGCAAACCCCACTGAAAAGCATGCACACACAACTGTAGCAGGAAGAAGGGAACGAATTTTCATCGGCGATTTCTCATGTATGTGGTCGGGCAAATTGCGGGTCTGTCTGCCGCCGATTGTGCCTTGTAAGCGAAACGATCTTCAAGTCAGAACCTCCCGCACCGCCCCAGCGCCAAGGGGCGGATGGCACGCCATGCAGCGCCAGCCCTTCGGCCTCTCCGCCTCGCACCACCAGGACGCACCCCGGCAGCACCGGCACCGCGCGCCGGGCGTCGGCTGGATCGTCGCATCAGCCCAGCTTACCGGCATATCGTGCGGCACCGCCGCCGCCGGGTCTCCCTCCGCGATTACGGCGGCCCGTTCGGTCGCGTCATGCGCGGCGTCGTTCGGGTCTCCGGGCCAGCACGCGGAGCATATCCACCCCTCGGGATTAACCACCTCGATCATAGGACCGGACGCGGCGCAGCAGTGGGAGCAAGAGGCAGAGTTTATGCCCCTTTTCTCATCGATTCTCACCGCTTTCTCATTGCCATGAGAAACGTGAGAAATCCTTCCCGGAAAATTCTCATCCGGTATCGTAACGATACCCCCCATGAGAATCCCTGAACCCGGCGGATTTCCTAGGTTTTTTGGCGATTTTCTCACGTTCTCATCCCCTAGAGAATGAGAAATGAGAAAATGCGAGAATCCCCCGCCCCCCTCGGGTGAGAATTGGCGGAAACCCTCACTTTTCTCATGAGAAACCGAATGAGAATTTTCATGAGAAAGCCGCGCGGCGGTGATCAGGTCCGCCCGTCGCCGGGCGGCTTTCAACAGGTCAGGCATCGCGCCCGCCTTTGTCGTAATCCGCCTTCCACCGATAGACGGTTGCGGTTGAGACGCTGCACGCGGTCGCTATCTCAGCAGGCTTCGCGCCCTGCCCGAACATCTCCCAGGCGAGGGCTTGCTTGCTCTTGGCAAGCGGGGTGACGTGCCAAGCCGCGCCAGCGTCGGTAAGCCGCAAGGTCGCCTCAAAAGGTGCCGCATCCTCGCCTTGAAAGCCGCGCGCCTTCTCAAAGTGCCAGTGAAACCGCGCCCCTTCCGTCGCCTCGTATTCCTCGGGGCGGCGAAGGGCTATCACGGTGTCGAGGATATCCTCCCGCCGGGAGGTCCCGCGTTGTTGTCCGCCCTTTCCGGCGTGATGCACCAATAGCGTTGACGTGCCACGGCGGCGGAGAGACAGAACAAGGTCTTGCAGCGGTTGCCACCCGTCCGCCTCGTTTTCCTTGTAGCGGGCGAGGCTGGATAGGTTGTCCAGCACGACAAGCGCCATACCTTCAGACAATTCCTCGATCAGCCCGCGTCCGTCAGGTGAAGCAAGATCAGGCAATCCATCCCTGAAATGGTCCGCCGGGAGAAATTGCAGATAATCGGCGGCGGGCGGCTCCCGGCCCATGCCTAGCGCAATGGCGGCTAGTCGCTCTTGGAGCGTGACCAGCGGCATTTCACCGTCAACGAATAGGACGCGGCGCGGCTCCGGCGCGCGGCCCTGTAGCGCCTCGCATCCGGCGGCAACGGCATAGGCGATGGATAGGCTGATCCAGGTCTTGCCGATACCGCGCGGCGCATAGACCATCGCGCTCCCGGCTTCCGGCAGATACGGCCTCAACAGCATCCGGCGCGGCGGAATGTCCATTGCCAGCAGGTCCGCCGCCGTGATCGGCTTCGGTCTCGGTCCCTTTGGAGCATTGCGCGTAATCTCGGTCGGCTTGCGCCAGCTAGGCAGCGCCTCGCGGGCCATGTGAAACAGGCTCCCGGCTCCGATCTCGCCGGGCGGGGAGCGGTGAAAACCCTCCCAGGCAGTGCGGCAGCTTGCCGGGTCATGGATTCCATCCGTTGCGCGCGCGGACCATGCGGACCATGCGGCGAAACCCTCGGGGCTTCCGCTCGTCGCGTGCCAGGTCGCAAGCCCGATCCGTGACCACCTATCCCAATCCCGTCCGGGATTCGGAATAGCGGCGAGGGCGGCGGCAACGTCCAGCGGATCGGCGGAAGGGCCTAGCGCGCTGGGGATATGCGGGACATCAGCGGCTTCCGTTGCCTCTCGCGGCCCGGCGGAAGGCTCCGCCCCGATCATGCCCCCAGCGGCCTCTAGGAACGCGCTCAGGGCGGCTTCCGTGATCGGCGGCAGATCGGTGCGGGGGATCGTATCGAGCGGGCTGGGGGACCATTGCAGCGGCACCCCGGACGGATGCAGCCCGAACGCGACAAACTGCTTCCCCCTCCCCAAAACCTCGATCCTGCATGAATGTTCACGGGAGTGATTCGGAGCCTTTACATCCGGCGTCCCCGGTTCCCCCTCGGCAGCCCGATAGACCAGCAGCACGCGGTGGGTATTGGAACGGGAGCGGGTCGGGGCTTCCCCCAGCATTTCTACGGCCAGCTTGTGCAGCCGGTCGGCAAGGTCCGGGTCGTCAACGTCGATATCAACGGCGCGGAGACCGTCACACAAAATTCCGGTATTCCGCGCCCGCGCATGGGGACTCGCCACACAAGCGGGTGGTTCTTGCCGGGCGGCGTTCTGCCAGCCAATGCCCATTGGTTGCTTGCCGGGGGACTTGCCCGGCTCATCGATATTGTAAACCGGCACCGGCTTATATCCTCCCGCCCATAGACGGGAGCGGAGGGCGGTAACTGCATCGAGGTCAGGCGCGGCGGGGATCGTGATTCCGTCCATCAGCGCGCCTCCCGCCGGTCAAGCCGGGCGAAGCCGGTCATCCGGTTTTCAGCCTTGACAATGCGCGCCCAGATGCAGGGGCGGGCGGTTTTCGGCTTTACGGTCAACGTCCGCTTGCGTGGGCTTTCGGGGTAGCGGGTAATCAGGGACTCGGGATAGCGTGTCATTGAAAAATCCTTAGATTTTTCCTTGCTTTCTCCCGCCTCGGGTCGTATCTCTTGCTTGTCAGTGATACGAATTTCCGGGGCCGGTTCCGCAAGGGATCGGCCTCTTTTTCGTCAGGCGGCGTGCTGGGTTTCGATGCGGCGCGTGACATACGCAGCCAGATCGGCGCGGCGATACAGGACGCGGCGAAGCCCGATCCGAACGCGGGGAAGGTCCGCAATCCGGTCTAGCGTCCGGTCAGAGATTTTCAGGAAAGCCGCCGCTTGCTTGCGGTCCAGTAGGTCGGTCTCGGTCATGTTATTTCCCTTCGATGGAAACCATGACGGCCTATTTACCCATACTTTTTTCGCGTTTCGCCGACGAAATGGCGCGGGATTTCGTCGATATTTTCTTTTGTTGTTCAAGCCAGCGGGTAACGCCAGCTTCGTTTATGTCCCAGCCCTGATATCGCAGGGCTTGCACCAGGACATGCACAAGCGCACCGCCGGGATTAATGCTCAGAGGTCTTGTTCGCCCGGCACGCGCCCAGATTTCTTTAGTGTATTGAAAAATCCAATGACCATCCCCGGCCCATTCCCGCCTTACCCCCTTTCTTTCTTTCAATTGGACAAAGTATTTTTGCCATTTATAGTATGGTTTTATTTTTATAAATGCCTCTTTTAATTTTATAAAATCTTCTACTTCCTGAATATGTAGATCATTATCTAATATGGACCCATCTAATTCGTCGTTTTCCAAAACAAGTAAACGATTATCAATGATTTTTTCAAAATCGTTTATTGTTTTTATCTCATTTTTATCGGCTATTCGTATATTTTCCAATAATTTGACTGGATTTAATTTTAAGAATTTATGATCTTCCGCGCTTTTTCTGTTGTATTGCAAATATTGTGCAAGCGGATATGTCATCTCCGGCGTAGGCCACGGCGTCCCATTTGGATGACGAAACCACCCTGCAACCTCTTTAAGAAATTCCGGGGACGGCTCTACCGTTTCCCAAGCCGGACGGCGCGCAACCGGCAGGGATTGCTCCCCGCCTTTTCTCTTGCCCCCGCTCATGGCTGGGTCTCCCGCTGAACAATCGTGATCGCTTCACGGTCAAACTTGATCCGGTCGAGGGCATCGCTTGCGGCCTCTATATCGGCGGCCAGCTTGTCAGCGCACCACCCGGCAGCGTTGCGCGCGGCATCTGCCCCAGCACCGCCGCCGCGATACTGGCCCATAAGCAGCCGGATTGCCTCGGCACCGTCCGCGCAACGGATCAGGGCGGCTTCGGCGTCATAGACCAGCCGGGCGGCCTTGCCCGCGATTTCCGGCCCGCTCATGGCACCGTCTCCGCGACCGTCCGCTTGATCGCCAGCACCGCCGCGCGGGCCACAAGGGCGCGCTGTAGCGGCGTGGCGGCCATTGCGCGGAGTTCGGCACCATGACGGGCCAGGACGGCCTCTAGCCCGCCCAGCGTGGCAGGATTGCCGCTCTCAGCCGGTTTTGTGGTATGGATCGCTTGATCCTGTCTCATAGTAGCCTCCAACTGCTTACGGGATCATCGCCGGGGGCGGCACCACCCGCCTCCGGCACTCCCGGCTTGCCGCTGCACCGCGCGGCCCGGCATCCCCCCTTTTGTCAGTTTTGGCAGTCCCTCATCTGGGGGATAGAGAAAAATTTCATCCCGCTCATTTCCGCCGCCGCCTTAGCGGCACCACCTCAGCGCCTTTCTTTTCGCCCCCCATCGCTTCCAGCACCGCCCCTGCCACCTGATCGGCAGCGGCCAGCAGCACGGCATCGGCGGCATGGGTGTATCGGCTTGTGATCGTTCCCAGCGAGTGCCCCAGCAGGGCGGCGGTCGTCGCCTCACTAAGCCCCAGGTCGGACGCAAGAGACGCGGCGGAATGACGCAGCACATGCGGGGTAATGTCAGGCGGAAGCCCGGCAGCATCGCGCGCCCGGTTAAATGCCTTCGGTAGCGACCGGATCGGCCCACCACCATGCGCGGCGGGGAATACCCACTCGCACCCATGCACGCGCGGCAGCTTGTCGAGTATGTCGAGGGCGGCATGAGGTAGCGGGCGGAGAGAGCGGCCCGTCTTTGTTTCGTGCAGGATTGCGGTCCTGCGTTCGGTGTCGAGTTCGGCCCATCGCAGATTGGTGACTTCCCCCCGTCGCCAGCCAGTGAGAGCGAGAAACCGAATAGCGGCGGCGGCAATGGGGCTTGTGGTCTCGATCTTCACCACCCCCTCGGCCAGCGCGCGATATTCTTCGGTCGCAAGGCGGCGCTCCCGCTTGCGGTCGGCAAACCGGATGACGCCACGGGCGGGATTGCCCTCTCGTATGCCCCGCTTCATCGCATAGGTCAGGATCGCCCCCAGCAGCCCGACAGTCCGGGCGGCGGTCCCCTTGCCTCCCCTTGGCGGTTGCCCCCGCCCTGCCCCGCGCGGCTTGGCTGTAGCCCCCGCCGCTACACGCTGCATGAAGGTCTCGATATCGCCCATTGTCAGGCTTTCAACGGTCTTGGCCCCGATCAGCGGCTTGATATGCGCCTCGATCCGGCTCCGATCCGTCGCAATCGTGCTTTCTCGCTTCGGGCGGCGGGCCTTCGATAGCAGCAGCGTCGGGGCAGCTTCCATGTAGGCATCGCACAATTCGGCAACCGTCATGGGTGAGGTCTTATCCGGCCTCTCGCCGCGCGGGTCCTGCCCGTCGCGGATCATCAAACGCCAGCCGGTCGCAACCTTGCGCGCGTCGTCTATGCCGTAGTCGCCCCGCCCATGCCTTCCGATCCTCATGAGTATCTGGCGACCATGCACCCGGCCCTTGAACACAAAGACCGTATCGCGCGGCCCCTTCATCACGCCCAGCCCCCGGACTTCGCTATCCCAGAGGGTCGCACCAGGCGGCAGCTTGTCGATTGCGGCGGCGGTGATCTTACCGGAAGGCATGGCGCTATCCCTGTCTGGTATCGGATTTACCGATTCGATACCATGACAGAGGATGACACGGAAGTGCAGAGTTAGACAGTCGGCTCTATAACTCGGCTTTTTACAACGCTTGGCGGCTTATGACGGCTTAGATTACTGCCCTCCGAAGGCAAAGGTCGCGCGTTCGAATCGCGCCGGGTCCGCCAATTTTTTCAATATGTTATTTGACGCGCGGCACTCGTCATCGTCGTGCTATGAACCGCGCCGGGAATCCCGGAGGCCATTTTGTTTGACTGAGGCGACCATAGCCAGCTCGTTCAGTTGTTCATAGTACCTCGCCTCGGCCTCAGCGGGTGGAATATTGCCAATGGGCTCGAGGAGGAGGCGGTTGTTGAACCAGTCCACCCATTCGAGTGTGGCGAATTCCACTGCTTCTGCATTCCGCCAAGGGCCACGAGGGTGGATGACCTCGGCCTTGAACA
>NZ_NCAS01000105.1:0-2030 GCF_002255515.1 Acidiphilium sp. 20-67-58
TGGTGCTACGCGGTCGATGACCGCCCGTGGTGTGGGCCGGCGCCGCCGGCGGTTGCCTTCGTCTATGCGACCGATCGCAAGGGCGAGCGCCCGGCTGCGCATCTGTCTTCATTCCGCGGCATTCTGCAGGTGGACGGCTAGAGCACGTTCCGATCCTGATGGATCGGATATCGTGCTCTATTATATTGATAATTAGAGCATCTTTATCCGATCAGATGATTCTATCTGATCGGATGATGCTCTATGCCGGGTTCGGCAAGGTCGTGAAGGAGCGCGCCGACGACGCCCTGGCGCTGGCCTTCTGCTGGACGCATGCGCGGCGCGGTTTCTACGAATTCCACCAGGCCACGCAGTCGCCGATCGCGGCCGAGGCGCTGGCCCGGATCGCGCGGCTCTATGCGATCGAGGCGGAGATCCGCGGGCAATCCGCCGAACGCCGCCTCGCCATGCGGCGGGAGCGATCCCGCACGGAGATCGAGGCGATGCACGCGTGGCTGGACGAACAACTGCCGCGGATCTCGAAAGGATCGGAACTGGCGAAGGCGATGCGCTACGTCATGCGGCACTGGGAGGGGCTGACCCGCTTCCTCGACGATGGCCGGATCGAGCTCGATACCAACACCGTCGAGCGCGAGATCCGCCGGATCCCCCTGGGACGGAAGAATGCCCTGTTCGCCGGCAACGACACCGGCGCAGAGCACTGGGCGCTGATGGCGACGCTGATCGGATCCGCCAAGCTCAGCGGCGTCCAGCCGCTCGCTGGCTCACCGAAATCCTCGAACGCATTGTCGCCGGCCATACCAAGGCCAACGAAATCGACACCCTGCTGCCCTGGAACTGGAAAACTCAGGCCGCTCTACCAGCCGCAGCGTAGCGCTCGCTCGCCAAAGCAAGACCGTCATTCAGACTGCGCTTACAGCCCTTCGACCCCGTCGCCTACAGAAAGCGCAATCTCATCGAACGCGCCTTCTGCAGGCTCAAGGACTTGCGCGCCATCGCTACACGATATGACAAAACCGCACGAAATTTCCTCGCTGGTATTTGCCTTGTCCTCGCCGTCACATCTTGGATCAGTTGAGTCCAGAGCCTAGCACTACTTTGGCGGAAATCTGATTTTTAGGGTTCCCATGGCACGGATTGGGTGATTCATGGGGAGCCAGCTTTGATGGAGGCTGGCGATGGACGAGTCTGGACAACAAGACGCGACGACGGATGTGCCCGGCTTATATCGCAGGCTTGATCGGGCCGGGTGATCGCAAAAGCATCCAGCCTATGGCGGCCCGATCGGACGCCATTTCCTATGACCGGCTGCATCATTTCATCGGGGCTGGTCTGTGGGACAGCGCGCCACTGGAAGCGACCTTGTGGGACCAAGCGGATAAATTGGTTGGTGGCGATGAAGCCTGGCTGATCATCGACGACACCGCCTTGCCCAAGAAGGGTAAGGCTTCGGTTGGCGTCGCGCCGCAATATGCTACGGCGCTCGGCAAGAATGCCAACTGTCAGACGCTGGTGTCGGTGACGCTGGCTTCGGGCGAAGTTCCGCTCATGCTGAGCTTGCGGTTATTTCTGCCGGAAAGCTGGACGAGCGATATCGCGCGCATGGACAAGGCGTGCGTGCCTGCCTGTTTCCAGGAATACCGCACAAAGCCTGAGATCGCGATCGAGGAGATCGATCGCGTCATCGCTGCCGGCGTGCGCTTCGGCTGTGTGCTGGCCGATGCCGGTTACGGGCTGTCGGCTCCGTTCCGGCAGGCGCTGAGTACACGCGGCCTTTGCTGGGCTGTCGGCATCCCCCGGCACCAGAAGGTCTATCCGGCGGATGTGCAGCTGATCTTCCCGGTCGCAGGCCGCGGTCGCCCACGGGTGCGTCATGTGCCCGACGTCAAATCCATCGCGGCACAAGCGATGCTCGAAGGCGCGAAGTGGCGGCAGCTCGGTTGGCGCAAGGGAACAAAGGGGCGTCTGACAGCCCGCTTTGCCGCCATGAGGGTACGCATTGCTGATGGCGCGCCCCAGCGAATCGGTTC
>NZ_NCAS01000106.1:0-2131 GCF_002255515.1 Acidiphilium sp. 20-67-58
CATGAAATTATCAGCCGCGAGGCCGTGATTGAAAATCTGGCTCCCGCTGGAGCCGGGGCCATGGCCGTCACATTGCGCTATACCCCGCATGAAAGCTTCGGACAGGCGGCGGATTTTGTGCCGGGGCAATATATGGAACTGGCGATTCCCGGCACCAATATCCGGCGGGCCTATTCCATGGCTAATTTGCCAAACTGGGATGGCCGCTTTGAATTCCTGATCCGCCTGCAAAAGAACGGCGCGTTCTCAACCTATCTGGCTGAGCAGGCAAAGATCGGCGATATGCTGATTACACGGGGGCCGCTGGGGCAATTTGTGCTCGATGACGCCAGCATGCGGCCGCGCTGCCTGATCGGCGGCGGTTGCGGCTTCGCGCCGGTGCTCTCGATGCTGCGGCATCTGGCTGATTTCCAAGACACCCAGCCCACTCATTTGATCTTCGGCGCCAACCGGGAGGAGGAGTTATTCGCTGCCGGTGACATCGACTCCCTGCGCTCTGCCCTGCCGCAGTTGGGCGTGACCCTCGCCGTCTGGCGACCCGAGGCGGCGTGGACCGGCTTTACCGGCACGGCGGCGGATGCGTTTGTTCAGTATCTCGAAACCAGTACGCAAACCCCCGATGTCTATGTTTGCGGGCCGCCAAGGTTGTTGGAGGCGGTATTGGCGGTGGCGCATGAGCGCAACATCCCCCCCGAGCGCATCATCGCCGAGCGCGTGCTGTAAAGTTGAGAGCACCAGCAGAGAGGGTTATGAACATTCATGCATCTGACCCGCTTTACCGATTACGGCCTGCGTACCTTGATCTACCTCGCATTGCGGCCCGATGAACTGGCCTCGATTGCCGAGATCGCCGGTGCCTATCAAATCTCGGAAAACCATATGGTGAAAGTGGTGCATCACCTGGGCCAGGCCGGGCTGATTGAAACTATTCGTGGCCGTAACGGCGGGATGCGTTTGGCACGCCCTGCTGAGGCCATTGGCCTTGGCATGGTGGTCCGCGCCACCGAACCGACGCTTGCCTTGGTTGAATGTCAGGAGGGCGAGTCCTGCGCGATTTCGGGAATCTGCCGGCTGCAAAAAATTATGGATGAAGTGCAGAAGGCGATGTTGGCAGTGCTGGACCGCTACAATCTGTCCGACATCGCCGGCCCGAATAGCCGCGCCCTGCGCCGCCGGACTGGGCTGCACCTATCCCGTGGTGCTGGCTGGCATGGGGGGCGTATCGCGGGCGGAACTTGTGATTGCCGTTACCGAGGCCGGAGGCTTTGGGTTTTTGGGAATGGTGCGGGAGCCAGTTGCACTGATTCGCGCCGAAGTGGAGCAGGTGCGCCAACATACCAACTTGCCATTTGGCGTGAATCTGATTCCAGCCGCAACCGAAGACACGTTGCTGGAAGCGCAAATTGCCACTTGTATTGAGCTGAAAGTTCCGGTCATCGGCTTGTTCTGGGATTTGTCAGCGCCTTTGGTGCAAAGGCTGCGTGAAGCAGGCATGATCGTTGTGTGCCAAGTTGGCTCGGTAACGGAAGCGTTGGCGGCGCAAGCGGCGGGGGCTAATGCGTTGATCGCGCAAGGCTGTGAAGCGGGTGGCCATGTGCGGGGCGATGTCTCCATTGATGTGCTGCTGTCGGATATTGTGGCCGCCGTTGATATTCCTGCGCTGGCGGCAGGCGGTATTGCCAGTGGCGCCGATCTGGCGACGATGTTGGCGCTGGGGGCGCAGGGTGGCGTTGTGGGAACTGCGATGATAGCCACCCATGAATCCTTTGCCCATAATTATCACAAGGAGCGCCTGGTCGCGGCAAAATGCGGCGATACGCTGCTGACCGACGTATTTCACATCAATTGGCCGATGGGCGCCAAGGTGCGGGTGCTTGCCAATAGTGTCACCAGAGGTGAGCATGGTGATCCCTTTACCGCGGCCCGCACGATGGTTGGCCATGAGGCTGACCGGCCCTTCTATTTATTCAGCACGGACTCGCCGCTGCGCTCAATGACCGGCGATTTCGAGGCAATGGCGCTTTATGCCGGCACCGGGGTTAGACGCATCGACGCTATTACGGGAGCCGGTGAAAAATTGCATCAAATAGTGCGTGAAGCGACGGCTTTGCTGGAGGCGGGTGTTGCGCGG
>NZ_NCAS01000019.1:0-63688 GCF_002255515.1 Acidiphilium sp. 20-67-58
AAACGGGATTATGCCTCGCCTGCTGGGCATGGTGGCGTTCGTAGGTAGCGGGGCGAGGCTTCCGGTGCTGCACCACGTGCGACAGTCCACAAGTGAGCCAGTCACCGCCGCAACATGCCGCCACCCCTACGCGCGTGCGTGTATGCGTATTGCTTGCCTAATCCCCTAATCCCCGCCCGGCGAGGCGGACGAATCGAGAGCGGCGGAGACGATCACGCAACCGTGATTACGTCACTCCGCGTCATCCTGTCCGGTGGTTTGCGAAGCATCCGCGAGGCATATTTTCAGGGAAGGGGGATCAATGACACCCGAAAATGGGCGGTAAGTCATTGATTTAAAATGGTGCCGACACCCAGGATTGAACTGGGGACCTACTGATTACGAATCAGTTGCTCTACCGCTGAGCTATGTCGGCATATCCCGGAGCCTATAACGAGGCTTGGCTCACCCTGCAAGATCGAATCAGGCCGCTGCCGTTCCCTGCTCTCCCGACAGGATATGGCGCAGTGCCTGCACCAGTTTGTCCATCATCGCCTCGGTGTGTTTGGGACCAGGGGTAAATCGCAGCCTCTCCGTTCCGGCAGGTACCGTCGGATAGTTGATCGGTGTCGCATACATGCCGAATTCGCGGATCAGTCGCATCGAGACTTCGGTCGCCCGTGCTGCGTTGCCGATCATAAGCGGCACAATGTGACTTTCCGTCGGCAGCCGTGGCAGTCCGGCCTGATCGAATTTCGATTTCAGCAGGTTTGCCCGCTCGAACAACGTATCGCGGCGAGCCTGGTCGACCTTCAGCCGACGAATCGAGGCGAGTGCCGCGGCAACGGTGGGCGGGGGCAGGGCGGTGGTGAAGATGAAGCCGGCCGCGACCGAGCGGATGTAATCGATCACGCTCGCATCGCCTGCGATGTAGCCGCCATGGCAGCCATAGGCCTTGGCCAGCGTGCCCTCGATGATGGTGAGGCGATGGGCAACGCCGTCCCGCTCGGAGACGCCGGCGCCGTGCGGGCCATACATGCCCACGGCGTGAACCTCGTCGAGATAGGTGATGGCGTTGTATTTGTCAGCAAGGTCGCAGATCGCGCCGATCGGGGCGATGTCACCGTCCATCGAATAGACGCTTTCGAAGGCAACCATCTTCGGCGCATCGGCTGGTGCTGCCGCCAGCTTGGCTTCGAGATCGGCGAGGTCGTTATGGGCGAAGACATGCACCGTCGCCTCCTTGCCACCCTTGATGCCGACGATCATCGAATTGTGGTTCTGCGCATCGGAAAACACATGCCAGCCTGGCATCGAGTTCAGGATCGCGGTCAGCGTCGCCTGGTTCGAGACGTAGCCCGAGGTGAAGAGCAAGGCGGAATCCTTGCCATGCAACGAGGCAAGCTCCGCCTCCAGTGCGACGTGGATCGGCGAGGAACCGGCGATGTTGCGCGTCCCGCCGGCACCGGCGCCCATCGTGCGCGCAGCCTCGATCGAGGCCTCGATCACCTCGGGATCGGTGCCCATGGCCAGATAGTCATTCGAGGACCAGACCAGGATATCCTGGGTGCGGCCTTCCATTGTCACCTTGTAATACGGAAAGCGGTCAGCCAGCTTCTCCAGCGCCACGAAGCGACGATAGCGCCCTGCGGCGCGGATATCGGCCAGGGCCTTGTCGCATTGGGCGATGAACGGGTGGTCGCGATTCATACTGTGCTCCTCGCAGTCCCTCGGGCCGGTACCTTGTCCGCACCCGGATTACATATCATTGCGCGGAAAGTTGCGCGTCTCGTCAAGGATATAAGTGCCAGCAAGCGAAATATTTCGTCAAAAAAAGATTGCTGCCGGTCAGCGTGGCCCAGGTGGGGCGAGAGCGGCCATCATCTCTTCCCATTCACGTTTCGACAGGCCGGATTGAGCCTGATCGACCTGTTCGCCGGCCAGCATCCTGCGCAGCGTGGCGAGCATCGTCGCCGAAAAGGTTGCGGCCCCCATGCGGTACTCCTCGAAAGCCCGACAACTGGCCGGCACCCAGGCGCGGACGATGCCGAGCATGGCCTCGGCATACGCCCGGATTTCGTACTGGGCGTGAGGATCGGCACGCAGGGACAGGAAGTGGAACAGGTTGTGAAGGTCGGTTTTCCAATACCACTGGGTATAGGTGTTGAGCGTCAGGTTCATCCGTGCCAGCTCGCGCGCCAGGCCGCGGCGGGACGTGTCGGCGCCGCCTTCGTTCAACATGTGCTCGTAATGAGTATAATTCCGCTCGGCATCGGCGCGCAGCATGGCCAATACCTCGGCGGCCTCGTCGCCCTCGAGCAGGTCGCCCCGCCCCTGGCGGTTGTTGGCTGACTGGGCTGCGAGTTGCGCAGGGGCGGGGATGTAGAATTCGCGGTCCATCACCGAATAGCGGGCAGAGTACTCATTCACATTCGCCGTCCGATGGCGGATCCACTGGCGTGCGATGAAGATCGGCAGCTTCACATGCAGCTTGATCTCGCACATTTCGAAGGGTGTGGAATGCCGGTGGCGCATGAGGTAGCGGATCAGCCCCTCGTCCTCGCTGACCTTGCGGGTGCCACGGCCATAAGAGACCCGGGCCGCCTGAACCACAGCGGCATCGTCGCCCATATAGTCGACGACGCGGACGAAGCCGTGATCGAGCACCGGAATCGCGTTGAAAAGCATGGCCTCTAGGGCAGGCACGGTGGCGCGACGGGTCGCCGCGGTTTCGGCGCGCGCGGCCTCGATCTCGATACGGTCGGAATCGCTGAGCGACATGGCGGCAGTCCCTGGTTGAGCGATCGTCCTATGCCCGTCCGGCGCCATCGGCAAGAATGGCATCTTTCACAGCCGGCACACTTCGCCTATATAAGTCTCGTCGGGCAACCGACTATGGCGATAAACGATGCGTGGAATAATCGTAGTGGACCCGGGGGCAGTACCCGGCGCCTCCACCATTTTCCCGCCGGGCTGGTTCGTATTTTGCAAATCGAACTGCCGGCGGTTTCATGGGGGCGAAACAGGCTCGACACGCGTGGTAAAGACCCATCTTTCGCTCGGCATGGTTCCGCCGTCATCGGGCCGTATCACAAGTGCCAACGATAACTTCGAGGCGCTCGCTATCGCTGCATAAGCGATAAGCGCGGCACGGGGGGCGCCGGGCAACAGAAGCCCCCCACCTTGCCATATCGAGATAGGCAAAAAAAAGGCCGGTCTTTGACCGGCCGGCATCATTTCGATGCTATCTAAAGAGGCTCCCTAAACTTGGCGGCTGGCGCCCGACTCATCGTTACTGCTCACGACACAAGTTCGTTTGCGGTTTCCGAAAATTTCGTAACGCCACAGTCATTAGATGACCGAGAATCATGACGCGGGCAAGACCCTTTCGTCTCGCATAGGGGCCATTGAAAGAAAAAATGTGTTACATTGTGCGAGACGCCGGCGAAGCTTGCGAAGCGCTTGAGGCGTGCGCCATTGCCATCGCGCGGACCGCCGCTGCCGGACATGGCCGATATCTAGAGCACTTTCCGATCCTTTTGGATCGGATGTAGTGCTCTATCATATTGATAAACCGAGCATCTTTATCCGATCAGATGATTCCATCTGATCGGATGATGCTCTAAGCGCTCAACGGCTCGTCAAATCGTTGAATTTTCACTGTCCTGTTACGGAAATCACCAGGATGATGCTGGCGAGGATCAGATTGGCGGCGATCAGCCGGTTGATCCGGCTCCAGCCCGTCGTCGTCGCTTCCGCATCGTTCGCCGTGATCGCTTCCTCGAGCAATGGCAGCAATCCGAAGCGAAGAACGAGCGTTACGACCGCCATCACGATTCCGAGAGACTGCATCGCGTTGACCGTCCAGCTCCAGTTACGGGGCGGTCCGAGTTCGGCAAATGCGAGTCCCCAGCCGGATGTGAGGGTCAACACCATAGCGGGTATCATTACGGAAAATTGCCGCCGGCAGAGGACGGCATCGCGGCATCCCGCCACAAGAAGGGCAAGCAGCAGCCCGTTCCATGCGGCAAACCCGCCGAGATGCATCGCCGCCAGCCCGGAAATTACCGTCAAGGCCGGATCGCTCACGCCAGCAGCGTGCGCAATCGTTCCGCGACGGCCATCACCTCCTGGCCTGCGAGCGTTGCGGGGCCGGTTTCGGCAATGCCGAGACCGTCTGCGAAACTATTTGCATAAGCGGCCCGGTTTCCGAGCGCCGTATCGAGCAGTTGCAACCGCCTCGCGGCGATTTCCACCTCGAGACGCCGTCGCAGTTTCGATGCTGAAGGCGCCCGGTTGAACATCAACGCGACCGGCCGCCGTTCCTCGGTTGCCAGGGTCAGTGTGCCCTCGGCCGCCCAAAGATCGGGCGGCGTGGGGTTTAGCGGGATCAGCACGAGGTCCGCGCCGCGGATGGCACGCCGCGCGTTGGAATCGAGAACCGGCGGCGTGTCGATCAACACGAGATCGCAACTGCCGTGCAAGGTCTCGAGCACGTTTCCCAGCCGCCACCCGGAAACCGACTCGACCGTGAGATCAGCACTCGCCTTCGGGTTGGCTGCCCGCAGCCGGCCCCAGGCGCCGAGCGTTCCCTGCGGGTCAATGTCAAGCAGGCCAACCCGTCCGCCCATGCCGAGGGCAACGCCGAGCTGGGCCGCAAGCATCGTCTTGCCCGCACCACCCTTTTGTTGCGCCACCGCGATCACCCGCGCCATCAAAGCCTCCTGCCTTCCCGAGAGCGCTCTCCGATCCTTTCGGATCTGGCGCTCTATCATATTGATAAACTGAATATCCTTGTCCGATCAGATGATTCCATCTGATTGGATGATGCTCTAGCAAAGACCGTGCATTCTGTCTCACATAGGGGTCATGGACCCGTTGTATTCCCCTTTGGAGATGGCGCGCATCGACGCCGCTGCCCCGTCGTGCGGCATGAGTGGCATCGCGCTCATGGAAAATGCCGGGGCGGCGGTGGCGCGCGTTGTCAGGCGGCGCTTCCGCCCGGGCCGGGTGCTGGTTCTGGCCGGGCCGGGAAACAATGGCGGCGATGGATATGTCGCCGCGCGCCATCTGGCGCTTCGGGGGTGGCCTGTGGACGTCGCACCTGTCGCTCCGCCACGGCCGGGCAGCGATGCGGCGGCCATGGCGGCGCTCTGGCGCGGTCCTGTCGTGCCGCCCGATCGCGGGCGGGTCGTTGTCGCCGACATCGTCATCGATGCCGTGTTCGGCGCCGGGCTGACGAGGGATATCGATCCGGCCATTGCCGAGCTTCTTGCTGCGGCGCGCCGCATCGTTGCCATCGATACTCCCAGCGGCGTCGATGGTGCGACCGGCCTTGTGCGTGGGAGGCCCGCCCAGGCCCAGCTCACGGTGACATTCGAGGCGCGCAAGCCCGGCCATCTGCTCTATCCAGGGCGGGAACTCTGTGGCGAGACGCTCTGCGTCGCGATCGGCATGCCCGCGGCGGCATTCGCGTGCGTCGAGACGAAAACCTGGCGCAACACGCCTTCGCTCTGGCAGCTCCCGCAACCCGCACCGACGGCTCACAAATATCGACGAGGCCACCTGACGATCCTTGCAGGACCGATGGCCGGGGCGGCGCTCCTGGCCGCTGCCGCCTCTCGCCGCGTGGGCGCGGGGTTGGTGACGCTGAACGGCGCGGGACTGTCCGGGGCGCCGCCCGGCGTGATCGTCAGCCCGGCTCCGCTCGACGATCTGCTCGCGGATCAGCGGCGGCAGGTCTGGCTTTGCGGCCCGGGCCTCGGTGTGGAGGCTGCGGGTGCCGCCTTGCGCTCCCTTCTCGATGCGGGGCGGACCGTCGTGGCCGATGCCGACGCGCTGACATCCGCAGCCGGCGCGGCGGAAAATCTGCTTGGGGTTGCCGCGATAACCCCGCATGAAGGCGAGTTCGCCCGCCTGTTTCCCGATCTCGGCGATGACCGCCTCACCCGCGCCCGGATCGCCGCATCGCGGATCGGCGCAGTGGTCGTCCTGAAAGGGCCTGACACGGTGATTGCGGCGCCGGACGGACGCGCCGCGATCAACGACAATGCACCGCCCTGGCTGGCGACGGCCGGATCGGGAGACACCCTTGCCGGCATCATCGCCGGATTGCTGACACAGGGCATGGCACCGTTCGAATCCTGCTGCGCCGCCGTCTGGCTGCACGGTGAAGCGGCCTCGGCGGCGGGATCGGGCCTCATTGCGGAGGACCTCGCGGAACACCTACCGACAGTTGCAGATAAGATAAAAAATTTCAAAAATTAAACAAAATCCGGCGGAAATGCAGCTTAAGATCGGTGGCGCCAAACGTACGGTTAACCTATTCTTAACTCATGTTGGTTATTGCACTTTGTATGATCAGTGTAGCCTCCTTGTCAGCGTTTGCGGCGCCGATCGGCCCGTCCTCGCTGGAAATTCCGCCGCTCCGCGTGACGCCTGCATCACCGGCTGCGAGCGAAGCCTCCACGGCGTCCCGCCAGCCTGCCGCACCGGCGGGATCGATGCGAGGCTCGCGTCTCGACATCACGGTCTGACGACGCTGGACTGTCTGACGACGCTGGTTTTTTCATACCACTTTCGTATCTGATTTCTCCGTAAAGACCGGCGAGCCGCAAACAAGACGCAAACCAGCGCTTGCGCTCCTTGCCGAACTGAGTTTACACAAGCGCATTCATTCCTCCCTGCGGGAGAGAGCGGCGTTGCTGGTGAAAGCCGGTGTCCGCCGCCGCCGAAGGCGCAACCGGCCCCCGGAAACGCTCAGGCAAAAGGACCGCAACGGAGCAAGGATCTCTGGAAAGCCGGCGCGATGCGCCGCACCGAAGGCGTAAGGCACGGTTGTTCCCGCGCCGAATCTCTCAGGTTCCGCGACAGAGGGGGGTCAGACTGGACGGTTCTGCACCCGTCCGCTGGTGTCGCGGGAGATCTCATCGTGGCTGATCAAGCGTTGCAAACCGTGCCGCTCGATGCGTTGCATCGCAGTCTGGGCGCGCGAATGGTCGATTTCGCTGGCTATGACATGCCGGTGCAGTACGACGGCATCATCGCCGAACACCTGCATTGCCGGGCGCAGGCATCGCTGTTCGATGTCTCGCACATGGGCCAGGCGGTGCTCGAAGGCCCCGATGCGGCGGCCGCGCTGGAGCGCGTGGTCACCGGCGACATCAGGGGGCTCAAGCCAGGCCGCCAGCGCTACACGCTGCTGATGAACGCGCAGGGCGGAATCGTCGACGATCTCATGGTCGCCAATCTGGGCGACCGTCTGCTGCTCGTTCTCAATGCCGGGCGCAAGATCGTTGACGTTGCTCACATTCGCGCTCACCTCCCCGCAACCGTATCGCTGACCCCGCATTTCGACCGCGCGCTGATCGCCCTGCAAGGGCCGGAGGCTGGCGCCGTCCTCGCCGCCCTTGCGCCGGACGCCGCGGCGATGCGCTTCATGGATGCGCGCGAGACATCCGTCTCCGGCATCGCGGTCACCATCACCCGTTCGGGCTATACTGGCGAGGACGGGTTCGAGATCGGCCTTCCTGCGGCAGAGGCCGAGACGCTGGCGCGCGCCCTTCTGGCCGATCCGCGGGTGAAGCCGGCCGGCCTCGGCGCGCGGGATTCGCTGCGGCTCGAAGCCGGGCTGCCGCTGTATGGCAATGACATCGACGAAACGCGTGACCCGATTTCCGCAGGGCTCGGCTTCGCGATCGGCAAGACGCGCAAGATGGGCTGGGATTTCCTTGGCGGCGACGCCGTGCGCGCGGTGCACGATGCAGGCCCCGGCGAACGCCTTGTCGGGCTGCGCGCCGAGGGCCGGGCGCCGGTGCGCGCCGGCGCCGAACTCCGCGATGCCGCCGGGCAGCCGGCCGGGCGCGTCACCTCCGGCACGTTCGGTCCGAGCGTCAACGGGCCGATCGCACTCGGCTATGTCCGCGCCGACTGCGCCGCGGATGGTTCGACCCTCACTGCCGGGCTGCGCGGCCGCGATATCGGGATGATCGTGGCGCCACTGCCTTTCGTTCCGCATCGTTATCATCGCTGAAAGAGGACCAGATGACCGAGACCCGATTTTCCAAGGACCATGAATGGGTGCGGCTCGACGGCGACGTCGCGACCGTGGGGATCACCGATCACGCGCAGTCGGCGCTCGGCGATGTCGTGTTCGTCGAACTGCCCGAGGCGGGCCGGCATGTGGATGCCGGCGAGGCCTGCGCGGTGGTGGAAAGCGTCAAGGCCGCGTCGGATGTCTATGCGCCGCTCTCAGGCACGATGACCGAGGCGAATGGCGCGCTGGCCGACGAGCCCGGCATGGTCAACGCGCAGGCCGAATCCGGCGCCTGGTTCTTCCGCATGACCCTGGATGACCGCGCCGCCTTCGACGCCCTGCTGACCGCCGACGATTACCAGGCTTTCCTCGCAACGCTCTGACCGGAGCTGCCGCCATGCCGGATACCGCGCCCCAGACCATCGACGATTTCGCCGCCCTGCTCGCCGAGGAGCGGTTTGCCCTGCGCCATATCGGCCCCGGACCAGCTGAACGCGCGGCGATGCTGCGCGCGCTGGGGGCGGCTGATCTCGACGCGCTGATCGCCCGCACCGTGCCGGAGACGATCCGCAGCGCGGCACCGCTCGATTTGCCGGCGGCGCTGACCGAGGGCGAGATTCTCGACGACCTGCGCCGTTATGCTGCGGATAACGAAGTGAAGCGCAGCCTGATCGGGCTCGGCTATCACGGCACCGTCACGCCGCCGGTCATCCTGCGGAACGTGCTGGAAAATCCCGGCTGGTACACCGCCTACACGCCGTACCAGGCCGAGATCGCCCAGGGCCGGCTGGAAGCGCTGCTGAATTTCCAGACGATGATGGCGGAACTCGCCGGGCTCGACCTCGCCAATGCCTCGCTGCTGGACGAGGGCACGGCGGCGGCGGAGGGCGTCTCGCTCGCGCACGCGGTCCACAAGGGCGGATCGACCGTGATCGCCGTCGCCGCAGACCTGCATCCGCAGAGCCGGGCGGTGATCGCGACCCGCGCGGCCCCGCTCGGCTGGAAACTGGCAGATGTCGCACCGGGCGATGAAGCGGCGATCGAGCGGGCCAAGCCCTTCGCCGTGGTGCTGCAATACCCGGGCACGACGGGCGCTGTGCGCGACCTGTCGGACGAGATCGCCGCGGCGCATCGCGCCGGGGCGCTCGCCATCGTCGCGGCCGACCCGCTGGCGCTCACCCTGCTGCGGCCGCCGGGCGAGATGGGGGCGGATATCGTCGTCGGCTCGGCGCAGCGTTTCGGCGTTCCGATGGGCTTTGGCGGGCCACACGCGGCCTATTTCGCGACGCGCGATTCGCTGAAGCGGCACATGGCGGGCCGGCTGGTCGGCGTTTCGGTCGATGCGGCGGGGGAAGCCGCCCTGCGCCTCGCACTGCAGACGCGCGAGCAGCATATCAGGCGCGAGAAGGCGACCTCGAATATCTGCACCGCGCAGGTGCTGCTGGCGGTGATCGCCGGATTCTACGGCGTATGGCACGGACCGGAAGGGCTGGCGCGGATCGCCCGGCGGGTGCATCTCGCGGCCAGGCTGCTCGCCGGCGCGGCGCGGGCGGCCGGGCTTTCGCTCCGCCACGACGCGTTCTTCGACACGATCGCGATCGAGGCGGGTGCTGGTGCCGCCGCGCTGATGCAGCGGGCGCTGGATGCGGGGTTCAACCTGCGGCGCGTCGATGAGGGCTGCGTCGCCATCGCGCTCGACGAAACCGTGACGGCGGCGGAGATCGCCACCCTCGCCGGGGTGATCGGCGGTGCCGCGCGCGCCTCATCCTCGCCGCTCGCCGGCCTCGCACGGCAGAGCATCTTCATGAGCGAGCCGGTCTTCCACGCGCACCGCTCCGAGCACGCGATGCTGCGCTATCTCAAGCAGCTCGAGGACAAGGATGTCGCGCTCAACCGCAGCATGATCCCGCTCGGCTCCTGCACGATGAAGCTGAACGCGACGGCGGAGATGATCCCGATCACCTGGCGTGGCTTCGCCGATATCCACCCCTTCGCGCCGATGGAGCAGACCCGGGGCTACCGGGCGCTGATCGCCCGTCTGTCGGAGGATCTCGCCCGGATTACCGGATTCGCCGCGGTCTCGCTGCAGCCGAATTCCGGCGCGCAGGGGGAATATGCCGGGCTGCTGTCCATCCGTGCCTTCCATGCCGCGCGCGGCGATGGACATCGCGACATCTGCCTGATCCCCTCCTCGGCGCACGGCACCAACCCGGCCTCGGCGACGATGGCCGGCTACCGCGTGGTGGTGGTCGGCTGCGACCGGGCGGGGAATATCGACCTCGCCGACCTGGAGGCAAAGATCGCCGCCCATGCGGGGACGCTCGCGGCGCTGATGATCACCTACCCCTCGACCCATGGCGTGTTCGAGGCCAGCGTGCGGGACATCTGCGCCCGCGTGCACGCGGCCGGCGGCCAGGTCTATATGGATGGGGCGAACATGAACGCGCAGGTAGGGCTGACCTCGCCGGCGGCGATCGGCGCCGATGTCTGCCATCTCAACCTGCACAAGACGTTCTGCATTCCGCATGGCGGCGGCGGGCCCGGCGTCGGGCCGATCGCCGTGGCAGCACATCTCGCGCCGCATCTGCCGAACCATCCGCTGCGCCCGGATGCCGGACCCTCGACCGGCTATGGTCCGGTGAGCGCGGCTCCCTTCGGCTCGGCCTCGATCCTGCCGATCCCCTATGCCTATATCCGCATGATGGGGCCGGACGGTCTGCGCGAGGCAACGGCGGTGGCGATCCTCAACGCCAACTACATCGCCCACCGGCTCGCGCCGCATTATCCGATCCTCTACACCGACGCGAACGGCATGGTCGCGCATGAATGCATCATCGACTGCCGGCACTTCCAGGCCGAGGCCGGCATCCTGGTCGAGGATATTGCCAAGCGGCTGCAGGATTACGGGTTCCACGCGCCCACCATGTCCTGGCCGGTGCCGGGCACGCTGATGATCGAGCCGACCGAAAGCGAGACCAAGGCGGAACTCGACCGGTTCTGCGACGCGATGATCGCGATCCGCGCCGAGATCGCCGATGTCGCGGCTGGCACGCTCGACCGGGCGGACAACCCGCTGAAGAACGCGCCGCATACCGCGGCGGAGGTGATGGCGGCGACATGGACCCACAGCTATGGCCGCGACCGTGCCGCCTTTCCGCTGCCCTACCTGCGCGCGGCCAAATACTGGCCGCCGGTCAAGCGGGTGGACAATGTGTATGGCGACCGCAACCTCGTCTGCTCCTGCGCGCCGCTCTCGGCCTACGCCGAGGCGGCGGACTGAGCGGGGCCCGGTTTCGCAAGTCCAGGTTTCGCAAATCTTGGTTTCGCAAATCCGGGTCGGGCCCACATCCAGAGCCGTGCAGGGAGCGTAATCCCGGCACGGCTTTGCATGGAGGACCCGCATGACCACACTCGCCCGCCGCTCGCTGCTGGTGGCCGCCCCGGCGCTGCTCGCCGGCTGCACCTTCGATACCAGCCCCTATCCCCAGCCGAAGCTGCGCCATGCGCGCGTCGATCTCGATCGGTTCATGGGGCGCTGGTACATCATCGGCCATATCCCGTATTTCGCCGAGGCCGGATATGTCGGTGCCTATGCGGTCTATACGCGCCGACCCGACGGGGCGATCGACGACCAGTACAACGGCTACCCGAAAAGCTTTGCCGCGAAGCGCTTCCAGTTCACCTCGGTCGACGAGGTGGAGGCAGGGACGGACAATGCGGTCTGGCGCGTGACCCTGCTGAACGGAATGGTCGGCGTGCCGTATGTGATCATGCATGTCGAGCCCGATTATTCGGTGTTTCTCGGCGGATTTCCGAACCGCTCGCTGGGCTGGATCTTCGCCCGCGAGAAGCGGATGGACGAGGCGACCTACCGCGCCATGCTCGACCGCTTCTATCGCCAGGGGTACGACGCGCGACAGTTCCGCAGGGTCGCGCAGTTTCCCGATCAGATCGGCCAGCCCGGTTTCGAGCGCGTCTGAACGGCGCGGACCTAGCGTTTTTGGGGCCTTGCCGCTGACCCAGGGTGTCGGCATATCAGGATGCATGAGGTCGAGCGCCGCCCATGACTGAGTCCGCCGCGCCGCTGCGCCGCCTGGTCAGGCTGCTGTGGCGCGCGGTGCGCGCGGTGGTGTTCGTGGTCGGGCTGGTGACGATCGTGCTGGCAGGTGCCGGGGCCTGGGGGCTTCATCGTCTGGCGCGCCAGCCGGTCACGCTGCCGGCGCATTTCGTGCTGACCCTCGATCTTGAGGATGCGCCGCCGGATGTCGCCGCCCCGCCGGCGTTGCTCGCGCGGGCAACGGGCGAACACCCGACACTCGAACAGACCATCGCCGCGATCGACCGTGCCGCCACCGATCCGCGGGTCCGCGGTATCGACATTCTGCTCGGCGGCGGATGCTGCGGCCTGACCACGGCCGAGGAGTTACATGACGCGCTCTCCCGCTTCCGGGCGGTTTCCCACCGGCAGGTGGTCGCCCGGGCAATGTCCTTCGACGGTGCGGGAGGGCTTGGCGCCTATGTCGTCGCCACGGCGGCAAACCGCATCGAGCTGTCCGATGCCGGCGATTTCGGGGTCACGGGCCTCGCCCTGGAGAGCCCGTTCGCGGCGGACCTGCTCAAGATGGCGGGAGTCGAGGCGCAGTTCGCCCATATCGGCAAATACAAGACCTATCCGGAACTGTTCACCCGATCGGGCCCTTCGGCCGCGGCAACCGAAATGATGAACAGCCTTGCCGGCTCTCTCTACGATTCTGCGCTGGCGCCGATCGCGGCACGGCTGAAGCGAACCCCCGACCAGGTGAAGACCCTGCTCGACCAGGCGCCGTTCAGCGCCGGACAGGCGAAGCAGGACGGGCTGGTCGACACGGTCCTGCCGCTCTCGGCCCAGGTTGCCCATGTCCACGGCCTGCATGTGCGGCTTGCGCAGTACATCGCCGCGATGCGATCGGCGCCGGCCGGTGCGCCCAAAGTGGCGCTGATCGTCGCGCATGGTGATATCAACGCGCCGGACGCGCCGGGGCGGAGCAGCGGGATCGATCCGGCCCGTCTCGCGCATGAAATCGCGGTCGCGGTGGCTGATCCGTCGATCCGCGCGATCGTGCTGCGGCTCGACACCCCCGGCGGAACGGTAACCGGCTCGGCCATGGTCGGCGCCGAGGTCGCGCACGCTGCCAGCGTTCACAAGCCGCTGATCGTCTCGATGGGCGCGTTCGATGCGTCGGGTGGCTACTGGATTTCGAGCCATGGCGCGGTGCTGGTGGCCGATCCGGCAACGTTGACGGGCTCGATCGGCGTGCTCGGCGGCAAGTTCAGCTTCGGCGGGCTCCTTGCGCGACTGGGCGTCAGCGTCAGCGCGGCCTCGCGCGGCGCGAACGCGCTGTTCGACAGCGCGGCAACGCCCTGGACACCGGCACAGCTGGCGAGCCTGCAAGGCCAACTCGATCTCGACTACCAGAAATTCGTCGGCTGGGTCGCAGCCGGCCGGCGGATGAGTCCGGCGCAGGTCAACGCGGTGGGGCAGGGACGGGTGTGGACCGGCGCACAGGCCCGCAGCCGCGGCCTGGTCGACCGGCTGGGTGGATATCACGAAGCCTTCATGACCGTCCGCGCCGCGCTGCATCTGCCGGCGAGCGCACGGCTCGACATCGTGTCCGGCAATACGCAACCCGGCCTCGGGGTTCTCATCACCTCTCTCGCGCGGCGGGCCAGCCCGCTTCGCGTTGCCGAACTGCCCGAGCCGCTGCGCGGGCTTCTCGTGCTGACGCGGCTGCATCGCCTGTCGATGATACCGGTCGAACTCCGGTAGGGCTGCGATCCGACGTTTATTAACGGCGAGTTAATCAAACCAGGGGCCTTCGGAGTAAATCAAGAACAAAACAGAAACGCGCCGAAATCATCGGTGGCGAAGCCCGTCGCTTCACCGGCGATTCCGATTTGTTGCGCTTTTTAAGTGGAAATTTTACGAGCGCGGGGAGAAATCCCTTTGACGCCCATAACTGCCCATGATATCCCATGACAACCCATAGCGAATCCGGCTGACGTACCGTCCTGATGTCGGAATGTTTGCAGCGAGGCATAGCAACGGCGAGACGAAAGGGCCGCGACAGCGCCGATGAGCCAGTTTCTCGGCACGCACACGAATAGGCTGGACGCCAAGGGCCGGGTATCGGTCCCGGCATCGTTTCGTGCCGCCCTGCGTCGGGATGGCGATTCGAGCGGCTTAATCCTGCGGCCATCTCACAAGCATCGCTGCATCGAGGCCTGGCCGACGCCGGTGTTCGAGGCGCTGGCAACGCGTTTGCAGGGGCTCGACCTGTTCAGCGATACGCATGATGACATGGCGGCCGCGCTTTACGCCGATGCCTGGCCGCTCGAAGCCGACAAGGAGGGGCGGGTTCTGCTGCCGGAACCGCTCGTGGAGCATGCGGGGCTGCGCGATAGCGTGGTGTTCATGGGTCTGGGCCGGACATTCCAGATCTGGGAGCCGGAAGCGGCCGATCGCCGCCGGGCCGAGGCGCGGGAGCGCGCGCGGATCGGCGGGCTCACCCTGCCGGCGGGGGCGCCATAATGAGTGGCGGTTTTTCCCATGTGCCCGTGCTGCGCGAGGAGGCGGTTTCGATGCTGGCGCCGCGTGACGGCGGGGTCTATCTCGATGGTACGTTCGGTGGCGGTGGTTACAGCGCTGCCATGCTGGAGGCGGCGTCCTGCACGGTCTGGGCGATCGACCGCGATCCGGCGGCGATCGCGCGCGGTGCGGCGCTCGCCGCCCGCTATCCCGATCGGCTGCATCTGGTCGAGGGCCGGTTCGGCGACCTGCTCGATCTGCTGCGCGACCGCGGGGTGCTGGCGCTCGACGGCGCGGTGTTCGATTTCGGGGTGTCGTCCTACCAGATCGACGATCCGGCGCGCGGCTTTTCCTTCCGCGCCGATGGGCCGCTCGACATGCGCATGGGCGCCGCCGGGCCAACCGCGGCCGATATCGTCAACACCTGTGCCGAGGCCGAACTGGCCGACATCCTCTTTCACTTCGGCGAGGAGCGCGCCTCGCGACGGATCGCCGCCGCCATCGTCCGGCGCCGCGCCTTGCAGCCCTTCGAAACCACGGCCGATCTCGCCGCGGTTATCCGCTCGGTGGTCCGGCCCGACCGCTCCGGGATCGATCCGGCGACGCGCAGTTTCCAGGCGCTCAGGATCGAGGTGAACCAGGAACTCGCCGAGATCGAGCGCGGGCTTGAGGCGGCCTCGTCGTTGCTGGCGCCCGGCGGGCGGCTTGTCGCAGTCTCGTTCCATTCGCTGGAGGATCGCATCGTCAAGCGCTTCATGAATGCGGCGACTGGCCATGTCGCCGCGCCTTCCCGGCACGATCCCTCCGGCCTCGCGCGGCCAGCTTCAGCGCCACGGTTCAGCGCCCTGACCCGTGGCGTCGTCACGCCGGGTAAGGCAGAGGCTGCCGCCAACCCGCGCGCCCGGTCGGCGCGGCTGCGCGGCATCGAAAGGCTTGCGGCATGATCCGCCCCGTCACCCTCGTGACCGGGCTGCTGATGCTGGGCTCCGGTGCCTGGTTGTTCGTCGTGAAACATCGCGCCGGCACGCTCGATCACCAGATCGGCGGCGTCACCGCGCAGATCCGCAGTTCCGAACAGCGCATCCGCGTGCTGCGCGCTGAATGGGCCCTCGAGACCGATCCGAACCGGCTGACGCGGCTTAGCGCGATGTTCATGCCGCAACTCAAGCCGATGAAGCCGGACCAGCTGGTGTCGTGGCAACAACTGGCCGATGCCCTGCCGCCGCCGGGCGCCGAGGCGCCGCATCTGCCGCTGCCGCCGCCTTTGCCCGGCGATGTTACCGGCGGGCCCCAGTCCCAGAACCAGCCCCAGAACCAGACCATGTCTCCGTCCGCGCCCGTTGCCTCCGTGGCGGCGCCGGTAAACGTTGCCCTCGCCACGATTCCGCCGCCGCCGCCGGCGCGGGTGCCGCCTGTTGCGAAGCGCGCGTCCGCACCGACCCGTACCGTGCTGGCGATGGCAAAGCCGCATATTGCCGCGCCACACCCGGTCGCACGGCCCGCCGCTGCGGTCCATGCGCCGGCGCATCACACCGTTGTCGTTGCCGCACATCGACCGGCCCCCCGGCAGCACAACGCCACCCCGTCATCTGTCATCGCGCAAGCGCGCCGGCCTCAGATGCTCGGAGCCTCGGTGCTCGCGCCCCGCCCGGCTGGCCATTCAGTGGCGGCGGCGATCAGGCCGATCAGGGCGAGCGATCCCTTGCCGGCCACGCCGTCGCGGTCTCCGGCGCGATCCGTGCGCACCGCTGCCCCGGTGACCCATGCGGCGTCGGTCTTCGGTGCTTATGCTGCGAGCCTGCCACCGCCGCGCCCGGCAGACGGAGGCGTGCCATAACCTCGCCGCCGCCCCGCGACAGCCTCTCGCCCCGTGTTCCCGGAAGCAGCCGCGATGCCGCCCGCCGCGCCGGCGCGCCCGAGCGCGGCGCGACTCCGCGCATGGAGCATGTGCGCGTTACATCCCCCGATCTCGTGCGCCGCGCCGCGATCGGCACGCTGCACCGGCGGCTTGCGGCCGGGTTCGGCGGGTTCGTCCTGATCTATCTGCTCCTCGCCGCGCGGGTCGTCTTTGTCACGGTCGTCCATCCGGTGCCGCCGGACAAGGCGGCGATCGCGGCGCAGACGCCATCCACCACCATCGCCCTGCCGCCGCCCGCGCGCGCCGAGATCACCGATCGCAACGGCGATATCCTTGCCGTTTCGCTGCCGGCCGCGGCCCTCTATGCCAACCCCAAGCAGGTCCAGGACCCGGGCGTCGCGGCGCGCGAGATCGCTGCCGTGATTCCGGGGCTCGATCCGGGATTCCTCGAAGCACGGCTTGCCGACCGCGCGCATGATTTCGTGTATCTCGACCGCAAGCTGACGGCTTCGCAGGAACTGGCGGTCAACCGGCTCGGGATTCCGGGCGTATATTTCGAGAACACCGAGCGCCGGCACTATCCGCAGGGAAATCTCGCGGCGCACATCCTGGGCGGCGTGACGCCGGACCAGCGCGGGATTGCGGGCATCGAGGACTGGTTCAACAAGCGTTTGACCGCTGACCCTGGCAAGCCGCTTCGCCTGTCGATCGATCTCGGCGCCGAGGGGATCGTGCGTCAGGCGATCTGGGAAGCGATGTCGGATTACGATGCCAAGGGCGCCTGCGGCATCGTGATGTCGGTGCGGACCGGCCGGGTTCTGGCGATGGCCAGCGTGCCGGACTACAAGGCCGACGATCTCGGCACGGCGCCCGCCGATGCACGGTTTAACCGCTGCGTTTCCGGCGATTACGAGCCGGGCAGCGTGTTCAAGCTGCAGACGCTGGCGATGGCGATCAATTCCGGGATGATCGAGCCCTGGGATCGGTTCAACACGACCCATCCGCTGCATGTCGGCCGGTTTACCGTGACCGATTTCGAGCCAGCGCATATCTGGATGGCGGTGCCGCATATCCTCGCCGTGTCGTCCAATATCGGCGCCTCGCGGATCGCGACCATCCTTGGGCCGGAAATCCAGCGCGCCTGGCTGCGCAAGCTCGGCTTCTTCCGTCGCCCGCCGATCCAGCTGCCGGAAGCCACCCCGCCGATGTATCACCCGAAGTCGAGCTGGAAGCTGCTGACGACCATGACGGTGAGCTTCGGCAACGGCATCGCGATGTCGCCGCTGCAACTGATTTCGGCGGTCGTGCCGGTCGTCAATGGCGGGGTCTGGTATCCGCCGACGCTGCTCGATCAGCGAACCCCGCCGGCAGGTGTGCGGGTGATGACCCCGCGGACCTCGCTCATCATGCGCAAGATGATGCGCAACGTCGTCACAGCACCTGATGGCACCGGCATCTATGCAAGGGTGCCGGGCTATCTCGTCGGCGGCAAGACCGGCACGGCGCAGGTCGTCGGCCCGAACGGGCGCTATCTGCGCCATCTCAACAACGCCTCGTTCATGGCGGCGTTCCCGATGAACGACCCTCGCTATGTGGTCTACGTTGTCGTGCTGCAGCCGCATGCGACGAAGCAGATGCTGCCGTTCTGCCATGGGTTCACCACCGGCGGTTATGTCGCCGCGCCCGCCGTCGCCCAGATCATTTCGCGGATCGGGCCGATGCTCGGCATCATGCCGCTGTCAGGCCAGGCGCTTGCCGAGGCGCAGGCTTCCCTGTCCATTCCGCTCGATCCCATGGCACCGCCGGGTCGGCTCGCGCTGGGGCCGGGGCATCTGTTCCCGCCGGGTGCAAGCAAATACGCCTATTCCCTCGCGCACCAGATCCCGCCGGCGAACACCGATGTCGCAGCGCATGACCGGGCCCTCGCGCGGACCGAGATGTGGCAACCCCTGGCGGCACCGGCGGCGCAGACGGTGAGCCTGCCCCCGGCGGCGCCCGCGCCCGGCGCCCGCACGCCCGGGAACAGGATCATGAATATCGCCCTGCCGGTGACACGTGCGGGGGGCTGAACTGATGGACGGTCTTTCACGTTACGGCACCGCGCCGTGCTGGACCTTGCCGCCGGAGGCGGCGTTTTCCGGAATCACCGCCGACAGCCGTGCCGTCCGCGAGGGCATGATCTTCGCGGCCCTGCCGGGCGCGCGATCCGATGGGCGCGACTTCATCGCCGAGGCCGTGGCCCGCGGTGCCGCCGCGGTGCTGGCCCCGACGGGCACGCGCTGGCCGCCGGGCGTGCCGCCGCGCCCGCTGATCGAGGATGCCGAACCGCGGCGCCGCCTCGCCGAGATCGCGGCGACGCTCGCCGGGCCGTTGCCGGAGACCATTCTCGGCGTGACGGGGACCAACGGGAAAACCTCGACGGTCGATTTCACCCGCCAGATGATCGCCGCCAGTGGCAGGAAAGCCGCCTCGCTCGGCACGCTCGGGCTGATCGCCCCGGGCTTCGCGCCGGGGGCGAGCCTGACGACGCCCGATCCGGTCACGCTGGCCGGAACCCTTGCCGCGCTGCAGGCGGCCGGAATCGGCACCGTAGCGCTCGAAGCCTCCTCGCACGGGCTCGACCAGTTCCGCCTGCACGGGCTGCGCCTTGCCGCCGGCGGGTTCAGCAACCTGACCCGCGACCATCTCGATTATCATGGCGACATGGCGTCGTATCGCGAGGCCAAGCTGTTGCTGTTCAAGGATCTGCTGCCCCCCGGCGCGCCGGCGGTAGCGATGGCGGATCTCGAACCCGCAACGCTTGCGGCCCTGCGCGAGATCGCGCAGGCGCGGCGGCTCGATTTCGCGACGGTGGGTGCGGGCGGGGATCTGTTCGATCTGCGCGGCATCGCCGCGACGCCGTCCGGCCAGGTGCTGTCGGTGGCGCAAGGCGGCGTGCTGCGCGAGATCGAATTGCCGCTTCCGGGCCGGTTCCAGGCGGATAACGCCCTGCTTGCCGCAGCATTGGCGCGTGCCGCCGGCGTGTCCGATCCACTCGGCCTGCTGCCGGGCCTCAAGCCAGTGCGCGGGCGGCTGGAGCGCGCCGCAGTGCTGGCGAATGGCGCAGCCGCCTATGTCGATTATGCCCATACGCCGGATGCGCTGGAGCGGCTGCTCGTCGCGCTGCGCCCGCACGCGGCGGGGCGGCTCGTGCTGGTGTTCGGTGCCGGCGGCGATCGCGATCGCGGCAAGCGGCGGCTGATGGGCGAAGTGGCCGCCCGGCTCGCCGATATTGCCATCATCACCGACGACAATCCGCGGAGCGAGGCCCCCGCCTCGATCCGCGCGGAAATTCTGGCCGCGTGCCCCGATGCGCGCGAGATCGGCGACCGGCGCGCCGCGATCGCCGCGGGGCTCGGCGAATTGCGGACGGGAGACGTGCTCGCTGTTGCCGGCAAGGGCCACGAGAGCGGGCAGATCGTCGGCGATGTGGTGCTGCCTTTCGACGATGCCGCGGTGATCCGGGATCTCGCGGCATGAGCGCTTTGTGGACCGCGCGCGACCTCGCCGCAGCGACCAACGGCACGTGGCTGCGCGGCGAGGCCGATGCCACCGGCGTCTCGATCGACAGCCGGACGATCGCGCCGGGCGCGTTGTTCGTCGCCCTGGCGGATGTCCGCGACGGGCATGATTTCGTGCCGGATGCCGAGGCGAGGGGCGCATCATGCGTGCTCGTCTCGCGGGATGTCGGTACCGGGCCGGCACTGCTTGTCGAGGATGTGCAGGCCGCGCTCACCGCGCTCGGCGCGGTTGGCCGGTCACGCAGCCGGGCGCGGGTGGTTGCGGTTACCGGGTCGGTCGGCAAGTCCACCACCAAGGAGATGCTGCGCCGGATCCTTGCCGCGTTCGGCTCCACCCATGCGGCGGAGGCGTCGTTCAACAACCATATCGGCGTGCCACTGACCCTGGCGCGTCTGCCGGCCGAAGCCGATTTCGCGGTGGTGGAAATCGGCATGAACCATCCGGGCGAGATCGCGCCGCTCTCTGCCATCGCGCGGCCACATGTCGGTGTCATCACCGCGATCGGCTCGGCGCATCTGGGGCTGATGGGCTCCATCGAGGCGATTGCCGATGAAAAGGCCGAGCTCCTGCGTGGCGTGATGCCGGGCGGGGCGGCGGTGCTGCCGCGCGGGCCGTTCCTCTCGCGCCTTGCGCGCCGGGCGGGGGATGGCGTGAGCGTGGTCAGCTTCGGTACGGACGACCTCGCGGAGGCAAGGCTGACCGAGGCCGTGAACGATGCCGACGGCGTGGCGCTGACGGCAAACATCCTGCGCCGGCCAGTCCGTTGTCGCCTTGCCGCGCCGGGGACACACATGGCGATGAACGCGGTGGCGGCGCTGGCGGCCGCTGCGGCGCTCGGGCTCGACCCGGCGCAGGCGGCGGCGGCACTCGACGGTTTTGCGCCCATGGCCGGTCGCGGTGCGCGACGCCGGATCACGGTCAACGGTGCCGGTGCCACGCTGCTCGACGAAAGTTACAACGCCTCGGGCCACTCGGTGCGCGCGGCGCTCGAGGTTCTCGCCCTTCTGCCCGGCCGGCGCATCGCCGTGCTCGGCGACATGCTCGAACTCGGGGACTTTGCCGATGCCGAGCATCGCGATCTTGCCGCGCCGGTGGCCGGCGTCGCCGATCTCGTGTTCGCCTGCGGGCCGCACATGCGCGTGATGTTCGATGCCCTGCCGGAGCGCCAGCGGGGCGCCTGGGCGGCGGATGCCGCTGCCCTCGCGCCGGCGGTGCGCTCGGCCCTCGCCGAGGGCGATGTCGTTCTGGTGAAGGGGAGCTACGGGTCGCGGATGCGTGATGTGGTTGCGGCACTCGAGGACAAATCCTGATGCTTTACGCGTTGCTTCTGCCGCATGTCTCGGCGTTTCACGTCCTGAACCTGTTCCGCTACATCACGTTCCGCGCCGGCGGCGCGTGCCTGACCGCGCTGGTCGTGAGTTTCCTGCTGGGGCCAGGGCTGATCCGCTGGCTCAAATCGCTTCAGAAGCAGGGGCAGCCGATCCGCGCCGACGGGCCGGAACGTCATCTGATCGAGAAGAAGGGCACGCCCACCATGGGCGGCTTCCTGATCCTGATCGCGCTGACCGTCTCCACGCTGCTCTGGGCCGATCCGCGCAACGGCTATGTCTGGGCGGTGCTGATGATCACCATCGGCTATGGCGCGCTCGGCTTTGCCGATGACTTCCTCAAGCTCACCAAGCGCAACACCAAGGGTGTGCCAGGGCGGATCAAGCTCGTGGTCCAGGCCGCGCTCGGGCTCGGTGCTGCGGTGTGGATCACCCGGCTGATGCCCGGCTCGATCGCCGATTCGCTCGCCGTGCCGATGTTCAAGAATCTGATGATTCCCTTCGGCCCGCTGTTCCCGCTGGTTGCGATGTTCGTGATGATGGGCGCGTCGAACGCGGTTAACCTGACGGATGGGCTCGATGGTCTCGCCATCGTGCCGACGATCATCGCCGCCGGCGTGTTCGCACTGATCGCCTATCTGGTCGGCAACCGGATCTTTGCGCATTACCTCGAAATCAATTTCGTACCCGGAACGGGTGAACTCGCCGTGTTCTGCTCGGCGCTGATCGGCGCGGGCATGGGCTTTCTCTGGTTCAACGCGCCGCCCGCCGCCGTATTCATGGGCGATACCGGCTCGCTCGCGCTCGGCGGCGCCCTCGGCTCGGTGGCGGTGGCAACCAAGAACGAGATCGTGCTGGCGATCACCGGCGGGCTCTTCGTCGTCGAGACCGTTTCGGTGATCGTGCAGGTATTCTGGTATAAAAGAACCGGGCGGCGCGTGTTCCTGATGGCGCCGCTGCATCATCATTTCGAAAAGAAGGGCTGGGCCGAGCCGACCGTTGTGATCCGGTTCTGGATCGTCGCGATGATCCTCGCGCTGATGGGCCTTGCGACCCTGAAAATCCGATGAGTGCAGCGGTGAAAACGTGGAAGCCGGTGTTCGCCGGCCGGCGCTTTGCGGTGATGGGGCTCGGGGTCAATGGCCTTCCGGCGGCGCGCGCACTCCGGGATATGGGGGCCGAAATCATCGCGTGGGACGATCACGAGGCGCGGCGAGACGCTGCCGCCGCCGAGGGCATCCCGCTCGGCCGGCCGAGTGAGGCGTCGCATCTTGACGGGCTCGTGCTGTCGCCCGGCATTCCGCACGCCCTGCCGGCGCCGCATCCCGAGGCGGCGGCAGCCATTGCGCGCGGCGTGCCGATCCTGACCGATGCCGAATTGCTGTTCCGGGCCGTTCGCTGCTCGGGAAGTGCCGCGCGATTCGTCGGCATCACCGGCACCAACGGCAAGTCCACCACCACGGCGCTGCTTGCGCATATCCTCGCCGCTTCGGGGTTCGAGGTTGCCGCAGGGGGCAATCTGGGGCCGGCCGCGCTCGCCCTCGGGCCGCTCGGCGATGACGGCGTCTATGTGCTCGAAATGTCCAGCTACATGTTGGAGCGAATCGAAAACATGCGCTTCTGTGCTGGAGCAATGCTGAATCTGACCCCTGATCACCTCGACCGCCATGGCAATATGGCTGGATATGAAGCTGCAAAGTCTCGGCTTTTCGCCGGGCAGGCAGCGGGGGATGTCGCCGTGTTCGGAATCGACGATGCGCCGACGGCGGCGATGGCCGACCGATTCGAGGGGGGCGCGGCGCGAGTCGTGCGGATTTCCGGCACTCAGCCTGCGGATATTTTCGCGCGCGGTCGGATGCTGGTCGATCATGCCGGCGTGATTGCCGATCTCTCCGCGGCAAAGGCGCTGCCCGGCACGCATAATGTGCAGAACGCGGCGGCGGCGGCGGCCCTCGCGCTGGCCCTCGGCGTGCCGCGCGAGACCATCGGCGCGGCGATGCGGACCTTCCCCGGCCTGCCGCATCGCCAGCGTCTCGTCGCCACGGTTGCAGGCGTCGCCTTCATCGATGACAGCAAGGCGACCAACGCCGAGTCGGCCGCCAGGGCGCTCGACTGCCATGATCGCCTGGTCTGGATTGCCGGCGGAATCGGCAAGGAGGGCGGCATCGAATCGTTGTCTCCGTGGTTTTCCCGTATTGCCCACGCGGTGCTGATCGGTCGCGACGCGGCCATCTTCGCGGCGACGCTCGGCACCGCGGGCGTATCGTTCGAACACGCCGATACACTCGAACGTGCGGTTCCGGCCGCCTTCGCGGCGGCGCAGCGGCTTGGGACCGGCACGGTGCTGCTCTCGCCGGCCGCGGCGAGTTTCGACCAGTTCACCGACTACGCGGCGCGGGGCCGACGCTTTGCCGAACTGGCCATGCGCCTTGGCGCGAAGGAGGCGATGTAATGCCGGTCCTTTCGCGCGCGGATGATTCGATCGTCGGGCGGTGGTGGTGGAGTGTCGACCGCGTCATGCTCACGGCCCTGCTGCTGCTGGTCGGCGTGGGCTATGTGCTCGCCTTCGCGGCGACCCCGGCGACCAGCCTTTCGCTCGACGATCCCAACACGATCGTGATGGTTCGTCAGATCCTCTATCTGCTCGCCTCCGGCCTGCTGATGGTCGGCGTCTCGATGCTCGACCTGCGTCACGTGAAGCTCGCGGCGCTGGCGATCGGGGTGGTGTTTCTGGTGCTCACCGGCTTCACCCTGGTCCATGGCGTCGTCGTCGATGGTGGCCGGCGCTGGATCGCGCTGCCGGGCTTCACCATCCAGCCGTCGGAGTTCCTGAAGCCGGCGCTCATCATCGCCTCGGCCTGGCTGCTCGCCGAACGGCGCCGCACCCCGGGATTTCCGGGCATGTTCGCGGCGATCGGCCTGAACGCCATCGTCGTGCTGATCCTGTTGCGCCAGCCGGATGTCGGGACCACGGCACTCGTGCTGGCGACCTTCTTCGTCCAGCTTTTCCTCGATGGGCTGAATCCCGCCTTTGTCGGTCTCGGGATCGCCGGTTTCGGGATCGGCGGGATCGCCGCCTTCGAACTGATCGCGCATGTCCACAAGCGGGTGATGCTGTTCCTGCATCCGACGAAGGACAAGGCCTACCAGGCGATCACCGCGCTTTCGGCCTTCGCCAATGGCGGCCTCTGGGGGCGTGGTCCCGGCGAGGGGCAGGTGAAGCATTACCTGCCGGATGCGCGCGCCGATTTCGTGTTCGCGGTGGCCGGGGAAGAGTTCGGCATGTTCCTCTGCCTCGGCATCATCGCGCTCTATGCCGTGATCGTGCTTCGCGGCCTCGTGCGGGTGCTGCGCGAGACCGATCCGTTCGCAGCCCTCGCGGCGACCGGTCTGCTGACCAGTTTCGGCCTGCAGGCGTTCATCAACATGGCGTCATCGCTGTCGATGATCCCGACCAAGGGAATGACGCTGCCGTTCCTGTCCTATGGCGGCTCTGCGGTGCTGGCGACGGGCTTGCAGATGGGCTTCCTGCTGGCGCTGACGCGCCGCCGCTCGCATGCCGAGCGCGCGGCGGACGGGCTGTTCGGCCTTGGGCTGCAGGATCGGGCGGTATGAGGGGCGCGATGCTGCATCCGATCGTGATCGCCGCCGGCGGTACTGGCGGCCACATGGTTCCGGCCGAATCGGTGGCGGATGAACTCATGCGGCGCGGCCAGCGGATCGTGCTGATGACGGATGCGCGGTCTGCAGCGCTGAGGTCGCCCGTCTTCGACGGCTGCGAGCGCCATGTTCTGGCCGGCGCTGGACTGGCCGGGCGAAGCCTCGGGCGCCGGCTGTCCGGTATGGCGCAGCTTGCGCGCGGCACGGGCACGGCACGCCGCCTTCTCGCGCAGCTCGACGCCGCCGCCGTGGTCGGCTTCGGCGGCTATCCCTCGGTGCCCCCGATCCTCGCGGCGGCCACGCTGCGGCGACGCCCTGCCATCGTGCTGCATGATCAGAACGCGGTTCTCGGCGGCGCCAATCGCTTTCTCGCCCGGTTCGCCGATCACATCGCGCTGAGTTTCGAGGGCACCGCGGGGCTGCCCGCAACGGCGCGCACGACGATCACCGGCAATCCGGTGCGCGCCGCCATCTCGGCGCTCGCCGCATCGCCCTATGCGCCGCCCGCGGAGACGATCCGGCTGCTGGTGCTGGGCGGCTCGCTCGGCGCGCGTGTGTTCGCCACCCTTGTGCCGGCCGCGCTCGCCCTGCTGCCCGAGGCGTTGCGCCAGCGGATCATGCTGACCATGCAGTGTCCGGCCGAGGCGATCGGTGACGCGCGTGGCGCGCTCGATGCCGCGGGGATCAAGCACGAGCTGGCGCCCTTTTTCAGCGATGTGGCGCCGCGGATGGCGGGGGCGCATCTGCTGATCGCGCGGTCCGGCGGATCCACCGTCGCCGAGGTGGCAACGATCGGGCGGCCGGCGATCTTCATTCCGCTCGCGATCAATACCGACCAGCGGCACAATGCCGATGTCCTGGCCCGGCGCGGCGGTGCATTGCGGCTCGACCAGGCGACGACGACACCCGAATTGCTGGCCCGGGCGCTCGGCACCCTGCTCGATGATCCGGCACGTCTCGCGGCGATGGCCGAGGCGTCGGCCGGCGCGCGGATCGAGGGGGCGGCGATGCGCCTGGCCGATCTCGTTCTTTCGGCAATTGCGGAGCGCGTACGATGAGGGCCATGCCGCTGTCGATCGGGACGATCCATTTCGTCGGCATTGCCGGGATCGGCATGTCCGGCATCGCCGAGGTGCTGCACAATCTCGGCTATTCGGTGCAGGGATCCGATCTTTCCGAAAACGCCAATGTCGCGCGCCTGCGCGCCGCGGGCATTCCGGTCGCGATCGGGCATGACGCCGCCAATCTCGGCAGCGCGCAGGTCGTCGTGGTGTCGACCGCGGTGCCGCGGGACAATCCCGAGGTGCAGGCGGCGCGCAAGCGGATGATCCCGGTGGTGCGCCGCGCCGAGATGCTGGGCGAGCTGATGCGGCTGCGCTGGGCGGTCGCGATCGGCGGTACCCATGGCAAGACGACGACGACGAGCCTGGTCGCGGCCGTGCTCGAAGGGGCGGGGCTCGACCCGACCGTGATCAATGGCGGGATCATCAACGCCTACGGCACCAATGCGCGGCTTGGCGGCGGCGACTGGATGGTGGTCGAGGCCGATGAGAGCGATGGCAGCTTCCTTCGTCTGCCGGCGGTGATCGCCGTCGTCACCAACATGGATCCCGAGCATCTCGACCATTGGGGCTCTGCGGAGGCGATGGAGGCGGGATATCGCCAGTTCGTCTCGAACATCCCGTTCTACGGGTTCGCCGTGCTGTGCATCGATCATCCCGGCGTGCAGCGGATGATCCCGGACCTGTCGGATCACCGGCTGATCACCTACGGCCTGTCGCCACAGGCGGATGTGCGGGCCGAGCGGATCATGTCCGACCGGAATGGCGCGACCTTCGAGGTTCGCCTCTCCGAGCGCGTGGCCGGGCGTGAGCGCGTGCTGGCGCCGATCCGCCTGCCGATGCTTGGCAACCACAACGTCCAGAACGCGCTGGCCGCGATCGCGATCGGCATCGAGATGGATGTGCCGGAGGTGGACCTGCGCGCGGCCCTGGCAAGTTTCCGTGGCGTGAAGCGGCGTTTCACCAAGACCGGCGAGGTCGCCGGCATCACCGTGATCGACGATTACGGCCATCACCCGGTCGAGATCGCGGCGGTGCTGCGGGCGGCGCGCCAGGCCGGGGCGCGGGATGTGATCGCCGTGGTGCAGCCGCACCGCTATTCGCGCCTTGCCACGTTGTTCGAGGATTTCTGCACCTGCATGAACGATGCGGGCAAGGTGATCGTCGCCGATGTCTACCCGGCGGGCGAGGAGCCGATTCCGGGCATTGATCGGGATGCGCTGGTCGAGGGTCTGCGGGCGCGCGGCCACAAATCGGTCGTCTCGCTCGGCAGCCCCGATCATCTAGCCGAGATGATCAACGCGATGGCCCGCGCCGGCGATTTCGTCGTGTGCCTCGGCGCCGGGTCGATCACCAATTGGGCGCAGGCGCTGCCCAACCAGTTGCAGTCGCTGATCGAGACCACCCGCCGCGGTGCCGGGGGGATGCCCATGGGGACGCCCGGGGGGATGCCCGGGGGGATGCGATGATGGTCGCGCCTGTCATGGCCGACTGGCGGGCCGGGCTGCCGGAAGTGCGCGGGCGCATCGGGTTCGATGTGCCTCTCGGCCCAGTGACGTGGTTCCGCGTCGGCGGCCCGGCAGAGGTGATGTTCCGCCCCGCCGATATCGATGATCTGAGCTGTTTTCTCGCCGCGCTCGCGCCGGAAGTGCCGGTGCTGCCGATCGGCGCCGCCTCCAACCTGATCGTGCGCGATGGTGGAATCGCGGGTGTGGTCGTGCGGCTCGTGCGCGGATTTGCCGACATCGAGGTCCAGCCCGACGGCATCGTGGCGGGTGCGGCGGCGCTGGATGCGACGATCGCCGAACACGCCGCGGCGGCGGGGCTGGCCGGACTCGAATTCCTCTCCGGCATTCCGGGCTCGCTGGGCGGCGCCGTGGCGATGAATGCTGGCGCCTATGGCACCGAGATCCGCGATGTTCTGGACTGGGCCGAGATCATCGGGCGGGACGGGACGGTCGCGCGCTATGCCGCTGGCGATCTCGCGCTGACCTATCGTCACGCGCGGTTGCCGGAGGGCGGAATCGTCGTGCGGGCACGGCTGCACGCGCGGCAGGGCGAGGCGACGGCGATTGCCGCGCGGATGGCTGAGATCCGCGCGAGCCGCGAGGCGACGCAGCCGGTGCGGGCACGGACCGGCGGCTCGACCTTCCGCAACCCCGAGGGCGACAAGGCCTGGCGGCTGATCGACGAGGCGGGCTGCCGCGGGCTTACGCAGGGCGGCGCGCAGGTTTCGGAAAAGCACTGCAATTTCCTCATCAATCTCGGCGAGGCGAGCGCCGCCGACATCGAGGGCCTGGGCGAGATGGTGCGCCGGCGCGTGCGCGAGCGCACCGGCGTCGAACTGATCTGGGAAATCCGCAGGATCGGCCTGCCCGGGCGGGGGGCGGCATGAAGCGCGTCGCGGTCCTGCTCGGCGGCATTTCGGAAGAGCGCGAGGTCAGCCTCGCCTCCGGCCGGCAGGTTGCGGCGGCGCTGCGCCAGGCTGGATATGACGTGTTCGAGATCGAGGTTGGCGCCGATCTCGGCGCGGTGATCGCAGCACTGACGCCGGCGCCGGATGCGGTGTTCAACGCGCTGCACGGCCGGTTCGGCGAGGACGGGACAATCCAGGGCGTGCTCGACTACATGGGCATCCCTTACACCCATTCCGGCGTCCGGGCGTCGTCGATGGCGATGGACAAGGGGGCGGCGAAGGCGGTTTTCGCCGCTGCCGGCCTGCCGCTGGCGCAGCACCGCATCGTGCCGCTCGATGTGCTCGCCGCGGCCGATCCGCTGCCGCGCCCCTATGTCGTCAAGCCGGTGAACGAGGGCTCCTCGGTCGGCGTGTTCATCCTGCGCGATGGCGATAACCGCCGTGCCGACATCGCGCGCGACTGGCGCCACGGCACGGTGGCGATGACCGAGGAATATGTTCCCGGACGCGAACTCACCGTTTCCGTGCTCGATGACCGCGCCCTGGCCGTCACCGAAATCCGCGCCGAGGGGTTCTACGATTACACGGCGAAATATGCCGCCGGCGCCTCGCGCCACGAAATTCCGGCGCAGGTTCCGCCTGTGGTGAGCGCAAGGGCGAAGGATGTCGCGGTCGCGGCGCATCGCGCGCTCGGCTGCCGCGGGGCGACGCGTTCGGATTTCCGCTACGATGACGAAACGGATCGGCTCGTGCTGCTGGAGGTGAACACCCAGCCCGGCATGACGCCGACCTCGCTGCTGCCCGAGCAGGCGGCCCATTGCGGAATCGACTTCCCCGCCCTGTGCGCCTGGATGGTGGAGAACGCCACATGCCGCGTGTGAAGGCGCGCAAGACCACTGTGCAGGACCGGCCGAGCCCGCGCACGCTGCTGCTGCGCCGCTTGCGGCGGGCCGGACGGCCGACGGCGGTGCTTGGCGTGGTCGCCATCCTGCTGATCGCGGTGCCGCTTGGCTTGCGCGGCGTGGCCGCCGTGTTCCGGCCGGTGCGCGCAGCGGCGGCGGGCCTTGCGGCTGACGCCGGTTTCCGCGTCGCCCATATCGAATTGCAGGGCGTGGCGCCAGGCTCGCGCGCCGTGGTCGAGCGGGTCATCGCTGTCGAACGGGGCCAGCCGATCTTCGCGGTCTCGCCGGCTGTGGTGGCGGCACGGGTCGGCGCGCTCGGTCTCGTGCGCACCGCGGTGGTCGAGCGTGTGCTGCCGGACACGTTGCGGGTCGAGGTGACCGAACGCCGCGCTCTTGCGATCTGGCAGCGGCCGGACGGACGATTCGCCCTGGTCGGCCCCGGTGGGGCCGTGCTGGAGGATCGCGATGCCGGCGCGGCCCGCGCACATGACCCGAGCTTGCGGCTGCTGGTCGGCATCGGCGCGCCGAAACATGCGCAGGATCTGCTCGACCTGCTCGCGCGATTCCCCGCGATCGACTCCAGGGTGGTTGCCGCCGAACGGATCGACCGGCTGCGCTGGAACCTCATCCTGCGGGACAAGACGATCGTGGAACTGCCGGATTCCCATCCCGCGCGTGCGCTCTCCGCGCTGATGCAGGCAGAGCGGAAGATTCGCCTGCTGGAGCGGCCGGTGCGCCGGATCGACCTGCGGCTGGCCGATCGGCTGGTGGTGCGCCCCTATCCCAAAGGCTTCGCGACCGAGGCGGCAACGCCATCGGCCGCAGCCGGTAAGCACAAATCATGAGGGAGGCACGGACATGAACGATCTGTCCCGCCGCGCGACGATCACCGCGACACGGGCCGACCCTCGCCAGCAGGATGCGCGACGCCAGCCCGCGCGCTCTGGCCCGTTCGGCGTGCTCGACATCGGCTCGACCAAGATTTCCTGCCTCATCGGCCGCGCTGAGAGCGATGGCCGGCTGCGCGCGCTCGGCTTTGGCTGGCAGCGCGGGCGGGGGGTCAAGTCCGGCGGAATCGTCGATCTCGAAGAGGCGGAGAAAGCCATCCGCGCCGCTGTCGGCGCGGCCGAGGACCAGGCCGACATGCGGCTGAAATCGGTCACGGTGAACCTGTCATGCGGGCAGCCGGAGAGCCGGCTGTTCAACGTGCAATGGCCGATCGACGGCCGCGCCGTGACCGAGGACGACATCCGCCGCGTGGTGCGCGAGGCGCGGGCCCGCGCGGCATCCGAGGGGCGCGGCACGATCCATGCCCTGCCGCTGAATTTCTCCACCGACGAGACCGGCGGCGTCGCCGATCCGCGTGGCCTTTATTGCGACACGCTGACCGCACAGCTTCATGTGGTCGATGCCGCCACCACGGCGATCAAGAGCGTCACCGCCTGTCTCGAACGCTGCGAACTCGAGATTGCCTCAATGGTCTCGGCGCCGTTCGCCTCCGGCCTCGCGACGCTGGTCGAGGACGAGCGCGAACTCGGCGCCACCGTGATCGACATGGGCGGCGGCACGACGACGATCGCGATTTTCGCCGAGGGGCAGATGCTGCACACGGCGCAGCTGCCGGTCGGCGGCAATCACGTCACCAACGATGTCGCCCGTCTGCTGTCGACCCAAGTGGCGCATGCCGAGCGGCTGAAGACGCTCTACGGCACCTGCCAGGAAAGCCCGGACGATGCGCGCGAACTGCTGCCCGTGCCGCTGGTCGGAGAGGCCGAACACCAGATCGCCAAGGTGCCGCGCAGTGCGCTGGTGTCCATCATCCGCCCGCGGCTCGAGGAGATTTTCGAGCTGGTGCGCGACCGGATCGAGACCTCCGGCCTCGGTCGTGCGGCCGGCGCGCGCGTGGTGCTGACCGGTGGCGCATCGCAACTCGTCGGCGCCCGCGAACTCGCGGCACAGATCCTCGATCGCCAGGTGCGCATCGGCAAGCCGCTCGGCGTCATCGGCCTGCCCGACGCGGCCACCGTGCCGAATTTCGCCACCATGATCGGGCTGCTCGCCTTCGCCACCGGCGAGGGCCAGACGATGCACGACATCGATTTCAACGTCGCTGCGCCGCAAGGCCGGTTGGCCCGGTTCATGAATTTTCTCGTGCGGCGGATGTGATGACACACCCCCATCGCATCGCCGCCCTCCCTCGTTTCACGCCCGCCTGCCAGGAGACGCAGACATGACCCTGAACCTGATCCGACAGACCACGACACAGACAGATTTCACACCGCGTATCACGGTGATCGGCGTCGGCGGCGGCGGCACCAATGCGGTCAACAACATGATCGCCCTCAACCTGCCGGGCGTGGAATTCGTCGTCGCGAACACCGACGCGCAGCAGCTGATGCTCTCGCGCGCCGAACGCCGCATCCAGCTCGGGCCGCATATCACCCAGGGCAACGGCGCGGGCGGACGGCCGGAAATCGGCAAGGCCTCGGCCGAGGAAGCGTCGGAAGACCTCGCCCGGCATCTCGACGGCGCGCACATGGTGTTCATCACCGCGGGCATGGGCGGCGGCACCGGCACGGGTGCCGCACCGGTCATCGCGCGGATGGCGCGCGAGCGCGGCATCCTGACGGTCGGCGTGGTGACCAAGCCCTTCGCCTTCGAGGGCCGCCGCCGCCTGCGCTCCGCTGAAGACGGGATCAACGAGCTGCAGCAATTCGTCGATACGCTGATCGTGATTCCGAACCAGAACCTGTTCAAGGTGGCCAACGAGCGCACGGGCTGGAAGGAAGCCTTCGAGATGGCCGACCACGTGCTCTACATGGGCGTGCGCGGCGTGACTGACCTCATGGTTGTCCCGGGTCTCGTCAACCTCGACTATGCCGACATCCGCTCGGTGATGTCGGTGATGGGCAAGGCGATGATGGGCACAGGCGAAGCCGAGGGCGAGGATCGCGCGATCCGCGCCGCGGAGGCGGCGATCTCGAACCCGCTGCTCGAAGACACCAACATGAAGGGCGCGCGCGGGCTGCTGATCAACATCACCGGCAGTTCCGACTTCTCGCTGCATGAACTCGACCAGGCGGCGAACCGCATCGCCGAGGAAGTCGACGAGGATGCGAACATCATGGTCGGCATGGCGCTCGACGAGAGCCTCGGCAGCCGGGTCCGGATTTCGGTTGTCGCGACCGGGATCGACACGCCGGCGCCATCGCAAGCCGAGCGGCCGCGCCTTGCCGCGGTGTCGGGCGACAGCGTCATGGTGGAGGCGAATGCGACCATCGCGGCGCATGTGCAGGCACCGGTGAACCACGCCGCGCAGACGTCCGGGTTCCAGCATCAGCCTCAACCTCAGCCTTCGGTCCAGCCGCAGGCGCTGCATCCCCAGGCTGAAGCTGCCCCGGCGGCTCCGCGTCAGCAATTCCAGCAGGAAGCGCCGGTACGGGCGCCGATTTCGGCACCGGCGGCCTACCGCGAGGCGCCCCGCGCCGCCGAGCCGCCCCGCAAGCAGAGCCTGTTCAGCCGGATGACCAATGGTTTCCGCAACGCGGCAGCGCCCCAGCCCGTCCAGCCGGCGGCCGAGCCGCCGCGGGCGGCGATGCCGGCCTGGCCGGCCCGGGAAGAGGCATCCTATCCGTCGCCGCAGCACGCCCCGCGCGACCTGTCGCATGGCGCGGCACCGGACGGCGCGTCCCACCATGTCCCGCATCAACAGCATGAGCCGCGTGCGGCCGTGCGGCTCAGCCACAACGAGGAAATCGGCATCGATATCCCGGCATTCCTCCGTCGTCAGCAATCCTGACGCCATCGCTATCCGGCCGGCTGATCGGGTGAAACCGATCAGCCGGTTCATCCGATCGGATGATACGCCGCGTGACCGGCATCGCTTCGCGTTCCCCAACCGGCTGCGCGCGCTGTCATCCAAATCCTTCCGCTCACCGTGTTGTGCACTTGCCGCGTGCGCTGTCGCGGCGCCATCTCTCCGCGCATGACGGATGCTCTCGGATTGCTGCTGCTGGCTGCCGCGATCGGTGCGTGGTTGGCGTTCGACGCCACGCGGGACAGGGGCGAGCGCCCGGCCAGCGATGCGGGCGCGAAAGCGATGCTGCATGGCGTCGTCGGCAGTCTCGGCCTTGCGGCTCTTGTCGTCACGCTGGATCGCCACCCGCTCGCGCAGCGCATGGGCCTTGGCGGGTTTGGTGCCGGCGCAGAACTCCTGCTCGGGCTTGCGCTTTGCCTTGGCCTCTCCGTCATCGTCATCGCCTCGCGCGGGCGGCGCATTCCGGGCCTGCTGCTGGCGATCCACGCCATGCTGGCCATCGCAGGCATCTCGCTTGTCCTCGCCATTGCGGCACTTGCCTGATTTTGCGCTTTCGCAACGATCCTGGATGAAATAGGATAATTCAACTTTCAGTTGAGAATTATCCTTTGGACGCCGGACTGACCATCGACAGAACGACACCCTCGTCGGCGGTCACAACGCCGGACGGTGGCTATCGGGCGGCCTCCTATGCGGGGCGCATCGTGCTGTTCCTGCCCGTGGCGATGCTGGCTGGCGTGCTTCTCTATTTCGACCTTGGCAGTGAACCGCCGGTCTGGATCGCGCCTGTGGCGATCATGCTGGCCGGCGGTGGCCTTGCCCTTTGTTGGCAGCGTCCGGTCCTCCGACGTATCGCCGCGCTGTTCCTCTTCGCGACGATCGGCTTCGGGCGGGCACAGTGGCAGGCGATCGCGATGCCGCCGCCGATCCTCGTGCCGCATGGCGTCGTCACCGTCGCCGGGCGGGTCAGCTCGATCGATATTCTCCCGACCGGCCGCCGGGTGGCACTCGCTTCGCCGCGGCTCGATGGCGGACCCGCCCTGGCCCGCGCGGTGCGGGTCAAGCTGCGCAAGGGCGACGATCTTCGCCTTGCCGCCGGAGACCTTGTCCGTGTGCGCGCCTTTCTGTTCGCCCCCTCGCGCCCGGCCTATCCCGGCGGGTGGTCGTTCGCGCGGGACCAGTTCTTCTCGGGCATCGGGGCGGTCGGATTTGCCGTGAGCAAGATCGCGATCATCCGTCCGGGGCGGCCGGGCTGGGCCGGCGCGCTGAGGCGGCTGCGGGAGACGATCGCCGCCCGTGTCCTGACCGCCATGCCGCCAACGACCGGGCCGGTGGCGGCGACCTTGCTGACCGGGTTCGAGTCGGCGATCCCCGCCCGTGAGCGGCAGGATTTCATCACCGCCGGGCTTGCGCACATCCTTGCCGTCGCCGGCCTGCATATCGGGATCGTGATGGGCGCTTTGTTCGCGGTGGCGCGATTCGCGGCTGGACTGTCCGAGCCGTTGCTCCTGCGGGTCCCGGCCAAGGTGGTCGCCTCGCTCGTCGCCTTCGCCGGCGGTCTGGTCTACGCGGCGCTGACCGGGTTTCACGTTCCGATCGAGCGAAGCCTCGCAATGGCGGGCCTTGTCCTGCTCGGCATCGTCGCGGGGCGCCGGGCGCTGTCGCTCCGTGGCCTGGCGCTGGCGGCTTTCGCGCTGATGCTGATCGAGCCGCAATCGGTTCCGGGTCCGAGCTTCCAGATGAGCTTCTCGGCCGTGCTGGCGTTGATTGCCGGCTACGAGGCGTTCGGCCGCCGGCTCACGATCGGAGGCGATGGATGGCACCAGCGCCTCGGGAGGCATGTGGCGGCGCTGGCCTTCACCTCGCTGCTCGCAGGCGGCGCCTCGATGCCTTTCGCCGCCTACCAGTTCCAGCAGGTGCAGCCCTACTACATCCTCGCCAATCTGGTCGCTGTGCCGCTGACCGCGCTGATCGTGCTGCCCGCGGGGATGGTGGCGCTGCTGCTGATGCCGCTGCATCTCGAGGCGCTGGCGCTGGCGCCGATGGGGTGGGGGATCGCCGCGATTCTGGCCGTTGCCCGGTTTGTCGGCGAGTTGCCGCACGCCCTCATCGCGATCGGGCCAAGTCCGGGCTGGCCGGTTGCGCTGCTGGGCTTCGGCATGGCGCTGCTGGGCCTGCTGCGGGACCGGACGCGCTTCGCCGGGGCGCCGCTGGTCGCGATCGGCCTTGCGGGCATGATGACAGGCCGCGCGCCGGATGTGCTCGTCTCGCCGACAGCGTCTCTCGTCGCGGTGCGGGATGGCGCGGTGGTGCGGATTCTCGTGACCCGACGAGCCGACAACTACACGCTGGCGCAGTGGCGCCCGGTTTTCGCCCATGATCGCGTCCGCGTGGCGAGGGCAACCGATCTCTGCCCCGACGGTCGATGCCGGTTCGATCGCGGGCGGGTGCTGTATCTCGACGGTCCTGCCGCGGCGAAGGGCGGCTGCGGCGAGGCGCGCGTGGTCGTCTCGCCGCGGCCCCTGCGCGGCGCCTGTCGTGGCCGTGGGCGCGTCGTGCTCGACCGTTTCAGCGTGTGGCGGGATGGCGCGATCGCCCTGCGCTTCAGCGGGGCCCGCTTGCGGTTCGCGACGGATCGGGACGTGCAGGGCGCGCGGCCCTGGGTGCCGGATTGGCCGCCGCGCTGGCACCGGCGCCGATAGGGCATTATCCGATCGGATGGGGTTTCTTGATCGTATATCGTGCTCTGAAGCGGGCGGTGCACGGCAGCCGATTGCAGGTCTCATGCAGGAAAACGTAGCGCCGCGCGGCGGCGGTGTTGCCCTGCCGGGGCCTGGTGCGCGACAGGACACGCGCCTCGGCAATGGCCCCGAGCGTCTGGCCAAGGCGCGACGTCATGGCGCCGCGCGCCAGATACACGCCGGCGCGCAGCCAGAAGCCCGCCGGGCCATCCCAGTCATGCGCGATCAGCAGGCGGTTGCGGACGAAATGGCGCCACCGCCCCGCGCTCCAGCCCATGCGCGCTTCGGGCGACACGGCGTGGACGACCGCGAGGTCGCCGTGATGCTCGATCTTCCAGCCGGCAGCGATGGCGCGGCGCGCGAATTCATATTCCTCCCAGGCGAAGAACAGCGTCGCGTCATACCCCCCGAGCTGCTCGAAACAGGCGCGCGACAGGGCATGGCCGCAGCCGACGAAGGTGGTGGCGGTGAAACGCCGCTCCGCCTGCCGCACGAGGCGCGCGGGATATCCCCAGCTCGTCCGGTCGAGACAGGCGCCATCGGCCGCGAGTATCCGAAACCCGATCGCCCCGAGGCGATCTGCGCCGGCGATCCGCCGCGCGGCGTGCGCCGCCGTGTCGCGGTCAGCGAAGACGGCATCATTGTCGAGACTGATGATCGTCCTGCCGCGCCCGAGCGTTGCGGCGAGATTGCGGCCCCCCGGCACGCCTAAATTCCGCGCGACGCCATAAACCGCAACATTTTCATAGTCCTGCGCCGCGGCTGTCAGGGCCGCGCGCATGGCTGCATCCGAGGCCTGGTCCAGGATGATGACATGGCTGTCCATGCCGGTCTGGGACGCGGCCGAGCGGAGGGCGGCGATGGTTTCGCGCGGCCGCTGATGGCTGAGAATGACGATATCCGCATCATAGGCGCGGCCGGGCGGCGGCGTTCCCGCCAGCAGGTGCGGCTCAGACGGCATTGCGCCCAATGAGCACGGCGGGAACCGTCCGCAACAGGATCGCGATATCGAGCCAGACCGACCATCGCTCGATGTAATCGAGATCGGCGGCGACGCGCGCGGTCACGAGGTCGCGCCGCTCCGCCGGGCCGCGCAGGCCCCGCACCTGTGCAAGGCCGGTCAGCCCCGGCTTTACCCGGTGGCGCACGCCGTAGAACGCGATCGCCTGTTCGAAGGTGAAGTCCCCGCCGCTTGTATGCGGCGCGTGGGGCCGGGGACCGACCAGCGACATGTCGCCGCGCAGCACGTTGACGAGCTGCGGCAGTTCATCGAGCAAGAGGCGGCGGAGAACGCGGCCGAGCCGCGTGATCCGCCGGTCGCCCGCGCGCGCCTGGACGACGGGGATGTTGCGACCCGTGGCGTCCTGCGGGTGCATCGTGCGGAACTTGAAAACGGTGAATGGGACGCCATCCAGCCCGATCCGGCGCTGCCGGAACAGAACCGGGCCGGACAGGCACAGTGAAATGGCGATGGCGGCGAGGAGCGGGGACAGCAGAACGCTCAGGAGGGCGGCGCCAATGATGTCCATCCCTCGTTTCGCTGATGCAGCCAGGGGGCGGATCGGCCGGTCGAGCGCCGTGACGAGGCGAAGCCCGAGGCCCGCAGCGAGGTCGCCGGCGCCGATTTCGGCAGCGGCGTCGAAGGCGAGACGTATCCTGACCGGCTGGTCCGCGAGGCGGGCGAGCAGCGCGTCCAGCCGGCCGCGCGTCTGCACGCTGTCGCCGCGGCGGATGACGACGATGAGATCGCCGATCTGGTCGGACCGGATCAGCCCCTCCAGCGTCGCGACATCGGCAATCGCGCGCAGACCCAACGAGGTCGCCAGCCCCAGGCAGAAAATATATCCAAGGCGATGATCGGCGAGGCGATCGAGCTGGTCGCAGACCGCGCGGTCGCACGGCGCGGTGGTCACGAGGGCCGCGGCCCCCTGGGCAACGCCGATCCCATGACGCTGCCAGATCCGGGCCACGGCAATCCGGCCTGCGAACAGAAGGGTCGCGGTCAGGGTGAAGGCGGCAATTGCCCAGCCGAACGATGTACCGAGCGGCGGTGCTGTCGGCGACGGCCGCAGCACCGCGATCCGCAGCAATGAGAGCGTTTCCGCCGCCACAAGCGCGCGCATGATCGAGGTTGCGTGATCGAGCGGGGCGCGGACCGGCCCCGGCTCGTAAAGCCCCGAGCCCGCCAGCGTGATGACGGTCAGCGCAGCATAGACGAGCTGACTTGGCAGGCCACGCGCCATGGTGGGGGCGGAAAGCAGGAACCGGGAGCCGAGTTGCGGGCCGAGGCAGGCGGCGGCGATGTCGGTAACCAGCAGCAGGAAGAGGCCGGCATGCATACCGATATGGATGTGCCGGCCGGGCGCCTGCGGCTGTCTTGCTGCCGCTCCGTTGCGGACAGGTTTGGCGATGGAGTTGAAAGCGGTCTGCGACATCGGTCCGGAACGACCTCGGCTTTCGGGGATACAACTGAAGATTGTATTGAATTAACCGAAAACCAGACGCCGGGAAAGCAGAAAATTAACCAGAAAGCCGGAAACGGAACCTGCGCACACGGCCAGCACGGGGTAGTGCCGCGGCAACACGAAGCTGGCGATGAGCAGGGAATAGGCGCCGCGGTTGATCGAGAAGCCGATCATGTTGACGAGCAGGAAGCGCAACCATTGCGTGTGGGCGGGGCGTTGGGTGCGTGCGCGAAAGGTCCAGATCCGGTGCAACATCCAGTTGCAGCTTGCCGCAAAGACGTAGGCCGCCATGCCCGCGCCGTAGAGCCCGAGGCTGGGGATGAGCGCATAGACCGCGGCGATATCCACGAGCAGGCCAAAGACGCCAACCGTGCCGAACCGCAGCAATTCGCCCGCCGCATCGCGATGACGCGCCGGGAGGCGGCTGGTGATCAGCATGATGGGTGAGGGCAGGGCCGGCATGCGGCCGGAGAGTTAACAGGCTTCCGGCAGTGCGCAACCTGGCCTGTGACAAATTCTGTCAAATTCGCACCTTGCGGTAAGAAAGCTGTCCGGTTCTCTTGACCAACGCCGGAGAGCCCCATCATCATGGTATAAGGAAGCGGATCATCCGGGCGGAGGGTCCCGCGCCATCATGAACGGAGGAATCAATGCCCCAGGTTAAACTCACGGTGAACGGCAAGCCGGCGACCGCCGAGGTGGAAGCCCGCACGCTGCTCGTCGAGATGCTGCGCGAAAACCTTCACCTGACCGGCACACATGTCGGGTGCGACACCAGCCAGTGCGGCGCCTGTGTGGTCAAGATCGATGGCAAGTCGGTGAAGTCGTGCACGATGCTCGCGGTGCAGGCGAATGGCAGCGAGATCACCACGATCGAGGGGCTGGCGGCAGCCGACGGCACGCTGCACCCGATGCAGGAGATGTTCCGCGAACATCACGGCCTGCAATGTGGCTTCTGCACCCCGGGCATGGTGATGAGCGCGATCGATCTGGTCGAGAGCCATCCGGAAGGCCTGACCGAGCAGCAGATCCGCGAGGAACTCGAAGGCAATATCTGCCGCTGCACGGGCTACCACAACATCGTCAAGGCGATCGCCGCCGCTTGGCCGCTCATGCATGGGCGCGAGCTGCCGCAGGCCGCCGAATAAGGTTCCGGCTGCAAAAGGTGAAGCACCCGTATGTCCGGGTGCAAGAAAAATTTCGGGAGATCATCCATGAACGATACGACCTTGCCGCACATCGTGAAGGGCGGCATTGGCGACTCGCCGAAGCGCGTGGAAGACCGCCGGTTCCTGTCAGGCCGCGGTCACTACACCGACGATATCAACCGCCCCGACCAGACCTATGCCGTGTTCCGCCGCTCGGACGTGGCCCATGGCGTCATCCGGTCGATCGACACCGCCGCCGCGCGGGCGATGCCGGGTGTTGTCGCCATTTTCACCGGTGACGACATCGCCAAGGCCGGCATCGGCGGCGTGCCGTGCGGCTGGCAGATCCACAGCAAGGACGGCTCGCCGATGGTCGAGCCGCCGCATCCGGTGCTGGCCCAGGGCAAGGTCCGGTATGTCGGCGATGCGATCGCGATGGTGATTGCCGAGACTGTCGACCAGGCGAAGGACGCCGCCGAGGCGCTGGTGGTCAACATCGACCCGCTGCCGGCGGTCTCCAACATGATCGCGGCGACGGCCGAGGGTGCTGCCCTCGTGCATGACGAGGCCAAGGGCAATGTCTGCTTCGACTGGCATATCGGCGACAAGGACGCCGTGGATGCCGCCTTCGCCAAGGCCCACAAGGTCGCGACGATCGACCTGGTGAACAACCGGCTGGTGCCGAACCCGATCGAGCCGCGTGCGGCGATCGGCGATTTCGACCGGTCGACCGGTGAACACACGCTCTACACCACCAGCCAGAACCCGCATGTGATCCGGCTGCTGATGGGCGCGTTCGTGCTGCAGATCCCCGAGCACAAGCTGCGCGTCGTCGCACCCGACGTCGGCGGCGGGTTCGGCGCCAAGATCTTCCACTATATCGAGGAAGCGGCGGTGACCTGGGCGGCCGCGCAGGTGAACCGGCCGGTGAAATGGACCTGCGAGCGCAGCGAATCCTTCATCACCGACGCTCATGGCCGCGACCATATCAGCCATGCCGAGCTGGCGCTGGCCGAGGACGGCGCATTCCTCGGGCTGCGGGTCAAGACGATGGCCAATCTCGGCGCCTATCTCTCGACCTTCGCGCCGTCGGTGCCGACCTATCTCTCGGCGACGCTGCTCGCCGGCGTCTACACGACGCCCGCGATCTATTCGGAAGTGAAGGCGCTCTTCACCAACACCGTCCCGGTCGACGCCTATCGTGGCGCCGGCCGTCCGGAGACCACCTTCCTGCTCGAACGCCTCGTCGATGTCGCGGCGAAGACGATGGGGATGGATCGTGTCGCCATCCGCCGGCGCAATTTCATCCCCGCCGACGCCTATCCGTATCAGACGCCGGTGGCGCTGCAATACGATAGCGGCAACCATGAGGCGACGCTCGCGCGCTGCATGGAGCTGGCCGACTGGAACGGATTCGAGGCGCGGCGCGCGGAGTCGGCGAAGCGCGGCAAGCTGCGCGGCATCGGCATGTCGACCTATCTCGAAGCCTGCGGCATCGCGCCGTCGGCGGTGGCCGGCGCGCTCGGCGCGAGGGCAGGGCTCTACGAGGTCGCCAACGTCAAGGTGCATCCGACCGGCTCGGTGACGCTCTATACCGGCACGCACAGCCACGGCCAGGGCCATGAGACGACCTTCGCCCAGCTCGTCGCCGACCAGCTCGGCGTGCCGTTCGAGCAAGTCGAGATCGTGCATGGTGACACCAGCAAGATCCCGTTCGGCATGGGCACCTACGGCAGCCGTTCGCTCGCCGTCGGCGGCTCGGCGATCGTCAAGGCGGTCGACAAGATCATCTCCAAGGGCAAGAAGATCGCCGCCCACCTGATGGAAGCCTCGGTCGACGACATCGAGTTCAAGGACGGCAAGTTCACCGTCGCGGGCACCGACAAGTCGAAGGCATTCGGCGAGATCGCTCTGACGGCCTATGTGCCGCACAACTACCCGCACGACGAACTCGAGCCCGGCCTCGACGAGACGGCATTCTACGATCCGAAGAACTTCACCTTCCCCGGCGGGTGCCATATCTGCGAGGTCGAGGTCGATCCCGATACCGGTGTCGTCAGCATGCTGAACTTCACCGCGGTCGACGATATCGGCCGGGTCATCAACCCGATGATCGTGCATGGCCAGGTTCACGGCGGTGTGGCCCAAGGTATCGGCCAGGCGCTGCTCGAACACGCGATCTACGACGAGACCGGCCAGCTCCTGTCCGGATCGCTGATGGACTACACGATGCCGCGCGCGGACAACCTGGTGAACATCCATGTCGGGACCGAATCGACGATGTGCACCCACAACCCGCTTGGAGCCAAGGGGGTTGGCGAGGTCGGCGCGATCGGCAGCCCGCCCGCGGTGATCAATGCCGTCGTCGATGCGCTGCGCGATTATGGGGTCACCCATATCGACATGCCGGCGACACCGCTGAAGATCTGGTCGATCATCAACGCGGCGTCGCCGCGGATGGCTGCCGAGTAACGGAGAGACGCAATGTACGATTTCAATTATCAGAAACCGGCCGCAATCGACGATGCGGTCAAGGCGCTGGGGAGCGATCCCGAGGCCAAGGCGCTTGCCGGTGGCATGACCTTCATCCCCGTGCTCAAGCAGCGGCTTGCCAAGCCGAGCACGCTGGTCGATCTCGGCGGGCTCGGCCTCTCCGGCATCCGCCGCGAAGGCAACGCGCTCGTCATCAAGGCGATGACCACGCATCGCGAGGTTGCCACCTCGAAGGTCGTTGCCGACGCGATCCCGGCGCTGGCGCATCTGGCCAGCCATATCGGCGACCGCCAGGTTCGATACCGCGGCACGATCGGCGGCTCTCTGGCCAATAACGATCCTTCCGCGTGCTATCCCTCCGCCGCACTCGCCCTCGGCGCCACGATCCGCACGACCAGGCGCGAAATTGCGGCGGATGACTATTTCCAGGGCATGTTCACGACGGCGCTGGAGCCGGATGAACTGATCGTCGAGGTCTCCTTTCCGATCCCGGAAAAGGCCGCCTACGAGAAGTTCCCGAATCCGGCATCGCGCTACGCCATGGTAGGCGTGTTCGTCGCCAAGACCGCCGGGGGCGCCCGCCTCGCGGTAACCGGCGCCGGCAATAACGGCGTGTTCCGTCATGCGGCGATGGAACAGGCGCTCTCGGCGAATTTCGCACCCGATGCGATTCGCGACGTGAAGACGCCCGAGGAGGACATGAACAGCGACATCCATGCGAGTGCGGCCTATCGCGCGCACCTCGTCGGCGTGATGGCCCGCCGGGCGGTCGCTTCCTGCGGCTGATCGTTCTGCACTGCAGGCTGATCGGGAAAGGGCGGCCCTGGGCCGCCCTTTTCTCATGCGGGGATTGTAGCCGGAGTGCTGTCCCGTTTTGTCACAACCGGGTGGGATCGCGGATTACCCACTTGCGTCGTTATCGACATGTCGTATTGTCGCGTCACTCCGCATCTCGCGGAGACAAAAGCGGAAAACGCATTCGTACCTCAACGATCCAGGAGACAAATCCATGTGGACCAAGCCGAAGCTCGTCGAAATCGCTGTTGGCACCGAAATCAACTGCTACGCCTGCGCTGATCTCGGCTAATCTGAACCAAGGCACCGGAACCGATGCTTTGCGCCGGTTCCGGTGAACTCTCAAATCGATGAAACTGATTGTTCTCGGTGCCGCTGCCGGAGGCGGGTTCCCGCAGTGGAACTGCGCCTGCGCGAATTGCGCGCGCGCCCGACATGGTGATCCGGCGGCACGGCCGCGTACCCAGGCGGCCCTTGCTGTAAGCGTCAACAATTCCGATTACGTGATCTTCAACGCATCGCCCGACCTGCGCGAACAGATCCTGGCAACGCCTGCGCTCCAGCCGCGCTCCGGCCTGCGCGACAGCCCGATCGTCGCGGCCGTTCTCACCGGCGGCGATGTCGATTTCACCGCCGGCCTGCTCAACCTGCGCGAAGGCCACCGCTTCGGCCTCTATGCCGGGCGGCGGATTCTTGACCTGATCGAGGACAGCAAGATCTTTCGCGTGCTCGATGCGAACCTTGTCCCCCGCAGGGAACTGCCGGTCGGCGTGCCGACGCGGCTTGCGGACGGTGCCGGGCGGGATCTGGGCATGACGGTCGAGGCCTTCGTGGTGCCGGGCAAGGTCGCACTCTATGCCGAGGATGCGAGCCGGACGGATTTCGGCTCGTCCGAGGGCGACACGATCGGCCTGCGTATCGCCGATGATGAGGGCAAGTCGTTCTTCTACATCCCCGGCTGCGCCCGCGTTTCGGCGGATGTTGCGGCGCGGGTGCGCGGCGCCGGCCTCGTGCTGTTCGATGGCACGCTCTGGCACGACAACGAGATGATCGAGGCGGGGCTCCTGCCCAAGACCGGCGCGCGGATGGGGCATGTCAGCGTCAGCGGGCCGGACGGATCGATCGCGGCCTTTGCCGGGCTCGACGTCGCGCGGAAGGTGTTCGTGCATGTCAACAACAGCAATCCGATGATCCTCGACGATTCGCCCGAACGGGCCGAAGCCGAGCGCGCCGGCTGGACCGTGGCGCATGACGGAATGGAGATCGTGCTATGACCGTGCTGCTGAGCCCCGACGACCTGGAATCGGCGTTGCGCGCCGTCGGTGCCGCGCGATACCACAACCGCCATCCATTTCATCAACTCCTGCATGGTGGCAAGCTGGACAAGCGCCAGGTGCAGGCCTGGGCACTCAACCGCTACTGTTATCAGGCGGCGATCCCGATCAAGGATGCGACGCTGATGGCCCGCACCGACGATGCCGACTTGCGCAGGGCCTGGCGTCAGCGGCTTGTCGATCATGACGGCAATGCGCCGGGCGAAGGCGGCATAGTCCGCTGGCTGGCGCTGGCCGAGGGGCTCGGTCTTGATCGCGACATGGTGGTGAGCGAGCGCCGCGCCTTGCCGGCGACCCGCTTCGCCGTGCGCGCCTATGTCGATTTCGTGCGCGACCGCTCCTTGCTGGAGGCGGTGGCCTCTTCGCTTACGGAAATGTTCTCGCCGACGATCATTTCCGAACGCGTCTCGGGCATGCTCGCGAACTACGATTTCATCACCAGGGAAACCCTGGCCTATTTCAACGCGCGCCTCGATCAGGCGCCGCGCGATGCGGATTTCGCGCTGGACTATGTCAAGCGCCATGCCCGCACGCCCGAACAGCAGCAGCAGGCGATCGCGGCGCTCACCTTCAAATGCAACGTGCTCTGGGCGCAGCTCGACGCCCTGCACCATGCCTATGTCAGCCCAGGGCTGATCCCGCCCGGCGCGTTCGGCCATGAAGGCGTGTGGTCGTGACCCTCACCGAGTCCAGCGTGCCCCGCCTGCCGCGGCATGTCCGCTTCCGGTTCGATGCGGCGCGGAATTGCCATGTCCTGCTCGCGCCCGAACTGGTCATCATGCCGGATGAGATCGCCGTCGCGATCCTTGAGGCAGTTGACGGAACGGCCAGCGTCGGCGGCATCGCCGACCTGCTGGCGGCGCGCTACGAAGCGCCGCGCGACGCGGTGCTGGCCGATTGCATCGAGATGCTCAACGATCTGGCGAAAAAGGGGATGATCGCGGCATGAACGATCTCGCACCCGCTTCGGTCACGCGTGCGGCCGTTGCGCCGCCGATGGCGATCATGATGGAGCTTACCCATCGCTGTCCGCTGAAATGCCCGTACTGCTCCAATCCGCTCGCCATGGATCGCGCGCGCGACGAGATGGATACGGCGACATGGATGCGCGTGATCACCGAGGCCGCGGCGCTCGGCGCGTTGCAAGGGCATTTTTCCGGCGGCGAGCCGATGGCGCGTGACGATCTGGCACAGCTCGTCCAGCACGCGCATCGCGAAGGGCTCTACACCAACCTGATCACCTCCGCTGTTTTGCTCGACCAGCAGAAGATGCACATGCTGGCCGAGGCCGGGCTCGATCATGTCCAGATCAGCTTTCAGGGTGCCGAGAGCGGTATTGCCGATCACGTCGCCGGGCTTCGCAACGCGCATGTCAAGAAACTCGCCGCGGCCAGGCTCGTGCGCGATGCCGGCCTCGCGCTCACGGTCAACGCGGTGATGCACCGCCAGAACCTGCATCAGCTGCCCGCCATGCTGGATCTCGCGGTCGAGGCCGGCGCCCAGCGAATCGAGGTGGCGCATGTGCAATATTACGGCTGGGCGCTCAAGAACCGCGCCGCACTGATCCCGACGCGCGGCCAGCTCGACGAGGCGACCCGCATCGTCGACGAAGCGCGCAAGCGGCTCGAAGGCGTCCTGAACATCGATTACGTCGTCCCCGATTATTACGCGTCGCGCCCCAAATCCTGCATGAGCGGCTGGGCCAGGCGCTTCTTCAATGTCACCCCCTCCGGCAAGGTCCTGCCCTGCCACGCCGCGGAGACGATCGGCCACCTGCGCTTTGATTCGGTGAAGGACAAGTCGCTTGCCGAAATCTGGCTGAATTCGGAAGCCTTCAACGCCTATCGCGGCACTGACTGGATGCCTGCCCCCTGCAAGGGATGCGAGCGCGCCGAGATCGACTGGGGCGGGTGCCGCTGTCAGGCGCTGGCCATTGCCGGCGATGCGGGGGCAACCGATCCAGCCTGCAGCCTGTCGCCGCATCACGACAGGATGCTGAACCTCGCGGTCGAGGAAAGTGCGGCCGGAAGCGAGGCTTTCGTCTACCGGATGATCTCGTAGAGCGCTACGGCGGCAGCGGCCGACACGTTCAGGCTTTCCATCCCGCCCGGCATCGGCAGCGAAACCAGCTCGTCGCAGGTTTCGCGGGTAAGGCGACGCAAGCCTTCGCCCTCGGCGCCGAGGACAAGTGCCGCGCGCCTGCCGCCCAGCGCGTCGCGGGACAGGAATGATGTCCCGGCGGCATCCAGCCCCATCACCCAGAGCCCCGCGGCTTTGAGCGCGATCAGCGCCCGCGCGATATTCACGGTCCGCAGCAACGGCATCCGCTCCAGCGCGCCGGATGCCGCCTTGGCGAGCGCGCCGCCTTCCTCCGGTGCGTTGCGCTCCTGCGCGATGACCATTGCCGCGCCGAATGCCTGTGCCGAGCGCAGGATGGCGCCGACATTGCGCGGATCGGTGATCTGGTCGAGCACGAGCACGGGTCCGGGACGTTTCAGGGCATCGGCCAGGGTGGGGGCGACCAGCGGGTCGGTCTGCAAGGCGATTCCCTGATGGACGATCCCGCGGCCCAGCATGTGCTCCAGCCGGTCGCGCTCAACCCGTTCGGGCTGGATGGCCCAGGGTTGCGGCAGCCGTGCGGCGAGCGTCGCCTCGCCCTCTTCCGTCACCAGCAGCCGCCGCAGCCGGCGCGCGGGATTCGCCAAGGCTGCCTCGACGGGGTGCAGCCCGTAGAGCCAGAAGCCGCCGCCGGCCGCCTGCGGGCGCCGTTCGCGCCCCACGTCACCATGGCCGCGCCCTTGGGGTGGGGATGTGCGATTGTGCTTGTGCGTCCGCCCGCCGCGCGGGTGTGGCTGATTGTCGCGTCTGTCCATGGCGGCTCTCTAGAGCATCATCCGATCAGATGGAAACATCTGATCCGATAAAGACGCTTAGACGAACAACAAGACAGCGCATGACATCCGATCCGGCTGGATCGAAACCGGCTCCAGCGTGCGCGGTGCGCTGTTGACAACACAGGCCTGATCGAAGATTACGGGCGGCGGAGAGGTGCCCGAGTGGCTAAAGGGGGCGGACTGTAAATCCGCTGGCGCACGCCTACGTTGGTTCGAATCCAACCCTCTCCACCATCCCAACACGATCGATCGTTTTTCGCACCGGCAAGTTATCCGGCGAGGCTGTTTCGTCTGCTCGTTCTCCGGCTGACATTCTTCACCGCGCTGTCGGTGCGGCAGCGCCGCGCCTTGCCGCGGTCAGCGAATGGCGGATCCAGCCGATGCCGTTGGCGACGTCGATGCGCCGCCTGGGGCGGGAGGCGAGGCCGCTGACAGTGACGGTCAGAGCTGGGACGGCCCTCGCATCGGGAATTGCCGGATGCACGGCAATTGCGAGGTCGACCTGATCCTGGGCAAGATCGAGATGGCCGCGCGCGGTCATCTCGCCCAATGGCCCGCTGAGGGCAGCATGGTCGAGCCGGATCGTGCGGTTGCCGACTGTCGCGGTCAGGTTGAGAAGCGTGAAGGCCGACGTCCCCGAACTCAGCGCCGTCCGCAGCATGCGAGATGCCGCGATCAGCCCGATCGGGTGTGGCGCGCGCGTCGCCGCGGCCAGGGTCTGGCCGGCAGACGCGAGGTTCAGTCCGCTCACCGTAATATCGTGGCTGCTTGCCGTCACGCTCCCACTGAGCGTGCGCAACCAGGCGGCGCGGCCATCCCCCTGCGCCATCAGATCGGCCGCGATATCGAGGGTTCCGCCGGCAAGCGGCAGGTCGAGCCCCTGCGGCGCCGCGAGGGCTGCAATCGCTTCCGAATTCCCGCCCGCAAGCCGCGCCCGCAGGCTGAGCGTGGCCGGCGTGCTGCCTGAGGCGCCGGTGAGAACGGCCCGGCCAGAGAGTTTGCCGCCGGCGAATCCGGCGCTGCCGATATCGATCGCCAGATGCGGCGCCAGCTTCCCCTGATCGAGCGTGATCCCGAAATCCGCCTGCCGGGCGACCGTCTCGCCGTAACGCTCGACCCTTGCGGCGGTCAGACGCGGCATGTCGATCCGCACATTGCCGCCGAGGGCGGCTTGCGCCAGCCCCATCAGGCTGACTGTGTCGGGAACCGGCAGCGTGTCGGCGGTTATCCGGCCGAAGATCCGCTTCGGCCCATGCGCTGTATCGACATCGACCCGCCCGGAGACGGTGAGCGCACCCAGCGAGGCGACAAAATCGGAAAAGCCGAACCCGCCTGGCGTGACATATCCCGCCGCCCTGAGACTGGCCGAGCCGGGCCCCGGCCAGCCCAGCCCCTGGCGTTCGCCGAGCAGGCCGGCGCCGCCGAGGCTGAGGATCAGCCGTGCGGCGTTCGGGGCACGAAACGTGAGCGACCCGGCGGCACTGCCGGCGGCAAGATCGATCGTGGGGTGCGCCGACGCGCGTACCAGGCCGACGCGTAGCCTGACATGCGTCGCCAGCGCCGTGGCGGGGCCATCCGCCGCCATGGTGAGCGAGAAATCGTGCCGGAATGCCGGCTGATCGTCCCATGCCGCCGGCACGCCGAACGCCGCCGCCAGCGCCGTCGCCTCATGGCTTGCATTCGGCCCGACCAGGAACAGACGGCTCCTGACGATAGCGCCATCCGCCTTGCGCAGGAAGCGGCCGATCAGCAGCCCGCCTCCCATGTGCATGGTCGCGAGGCGGATATGCAGCCCGCCACCTGCCGCCTTGTCGCGCAGGCTGGCGTCGATCCTGAGATCGGTCGCAATCACCTGCGAAGGCGCGTTGGGTTGCCCGGCCGGTTTTTCCAGCGCCCCCACGGCGATCTGCAGCGGTCCGGCATAGCGTGGCGCCGGATCGGACAGCGCCGCGAGCAGATCCTTGATCATCGGCTGGTCGAGGGTAAGCCGGTCGAGACCGATCCGGGCGGCGATGCGTGTCGGTTGCCCGGCGGGTGCGGGGGTGAGGTGCAAGGCGCCGGTGAAGCCGGTTCTGGCTGTTCCCATCGCCACGTGCCCGGCGATATCGTCGAGCGCCAGGGTGCCGCCGTGTGTAACGCTCGCCATGCCGGCGGCATCGAGGCGGCCCGCACCTTTCGGCCATGCGGGCAGATAGGGCAGCTGATGCCGCAAGATTGCGAGCGTGGCTGCGGGATCCTGTGCCTCGATGGTGAAATGCCCGCTCAAGGCTGGCGATATCGGACCGGAAAATCCGAGAATCGCTTGCCCCGGCAGGGGGACGGAAACCTGCTCCGCCCGCAGCGAGGCATCATCGGCCAGTACCGTTCCGTGCGCGCCGTTGACCGGCAGTCCTGACAGCGTGCCGGAGACGTCGAGCGCGGCGGCGACCGGGAGCTGGCGCCGCATGCCGGAGACCAGGATTGCGGCCAGATCGAGGTCGAGCCCCGTCGCCTGCGCGGTCACCCGCAGCAACGGTGCCGGCGCGAGGGACAACACGGCGTCCCCTCCCGCCTGCATCCCTCCCGACTGCATGGCGACGTCGTCGAGCCGGACCTGCTGCCCGGTCGCGGCAAGGCTTGCCGTCATGTCGAACGGTGCGGCGCTTTCCTTGAGGGCCGGCAGCAGGCTGGCGATCGCGGTCTTGTCGGCTGTCGCCGCCATCGCGCCAGAGAGGAAACTGTCATGGCCGAGCGTGCCGTGGAATTTCAGCTCGGCATGGCCTGCGCTGTGCAGCTTGAGCGTCGCGGTCACCGGTGCGGGCCCGGCGCTGCCGGTATCATCGATATCGAGCGTCATGGCGGCGTCGAAGCCGCCGATCCGCATCGTCCCGCCGGCGGCGATCACCGCGCGCGGGCCGCCGGTGAAGATCGACAGGTTGGCGTGGTCGAGCCGCAGCGGCCCGACATGGAACGTGCCGTCATCGATGGTCGCGTGCAGCGAGCCGAGCCATGGCGGCGGCGCGATCGCACCGGCGCCGCCCGGCAGCGGCCATGGCAGGTCGATGTCCGGCCGACGCAGGATCAGCCGGTGGGCGCGAAGCCGGCCGAACAGCAGCGGCCCCGGAGCAAGTTCGAGCTTGAGGACCGCCGCGGTTGCCTGCGCGCCGTGCGGGCCGCCGATGATGACATCCTCAGCCACCAGTTGCGGATCGGGCAGCAGCGAGAGCGTGATCCCACCCTCGATGAACACCGGCCTGCCGACGACCCGGCTGGCCAGGCGTTCGATCGCGCCGCGATGGTAATTCCCCGAGACCAGGATCGGGCCGAAGACCGCGGCGAGGCCGAGCAGCGCGATCAGGCCGATCGCGGCGGCAGCCAGAATGCCCCGCCGGCGCGTGGTCTGCTGCCTCTTGCGCCGGTAATCGCCGTCTTCGTCCATGTCTCCGCTGGTATCAGACCGAAGCGACCCGCGCCACGCCGGCGGCCGCCATCGCCTGCCATGACGCCGCCAGCGATCCATCAAGGTCGATCCCCCGGCAGGCCGGCTCGATCACCCGCGCTTCCAGCCCGAATTGCCGCGCATCCTGTGCCGACCAGGCAACGCAGTAATCGGTCGCCAGACCGCAGAGATCGACCCGCTCGATGCCGCGCGCGGCAAGCCACCCGTCGAGCCCGGTCCGCGTCGTGCGGTCGGCTTCGAGGAAGGCGGAGTAGGAATCGATGAGTCGGTTCGACCCCTTGCGCTGGATCATCGCGGCATGCGGGATGTGCAGGTCGCGGTGCAGTGCCGCGCCGGGCGTGTCCATCACGCAATGGTCCGGCCAGAGCACCTGCGGCCCGTAGGCGAGGGGGATCGTGCCGAACGGGGTCTGCCCCGGATGCTGGCTGGCGAAGGAGACATGATTGGCCGGATGCCAGTCCTGGGTGATCACCACGGTCTGGTAATGCCGCGCGAGGGCATTGATCACCGACACCACCGCATCGCCATCCGGCACGGCCAGCGCGCCGCCGGCGCAGAAATCCACCTGGACATCGATGACGACAAGGGCCGTGCGGTGATCCATTGGCGGAGAATAGCCGGCATCTGGCTGTCGAGATAGGGGGCGTGACAGTTGCCCGCGATGTCCGTTATCGGTAATAATCAAACTGCTGTCGGCAAGGCAGGCAGCAACGCAGGGAGGCAACGACAAGATGGCACATTTCGGGCGGGTTGCGGGAAAGACCGCGCTGGTGACCGCCGCGGGGCAGGGCATCGGCCGCGCCATTGCCGAGGTGCTGGTCCGCGAGGGCGCGCGCGTGATCGCGACCGATCGCGAGCCTTCCCTTCTCGCCGGGCTCGCCGGCGCCGAGATCGCGCGGCTCGACGTGCAGGACGATGCCGCGATCCGCGCGCTGGCCGCTTCCCTCGGCCGGGTGGACATCCTGGTGAACGCCGCCGGCTATGTCGCGCACGGCTCGGTGCTCGACTGTCCTGACACCGACTGGGCGTTTTCCTTCGATCTGAACGTGACGGCGATGTTCCACATGATCCGCGCGTTCCTGCCGGCAATGCTGGCGGGCGGCGGCGGGTCGATCGTCAATGTCGCGTCCGCTGCCGGGTCCATCAAGGGGGTGCCCAACCGCTTCGCCTATGGCGCCTCGAAGGCGGCCGTGGTGGGGCTGACCAAATCGGTCGCGGCGGATTACGTGACGCGGGGCGTGCGGTGCAATGCCATCTGCCCCGGCACCGTGGAAAGCCCCTCGCTGCGCGGGCGCATCGCCGCCCTCGCCGCGTCCCGCGGTGTCGATGAGGCGGCCATCGAGGCCGAATTCGTCGCCCGCCAGCCAATGGGACGGCTCGGCACGCCGGAGGAGATCGCCTCTCTTGCCCTGTATCTGGCGTCCGACGAATCCCGATTCACCACAGGCGTCGCCCATGTGATCGACGGCGGCTGGTCGAACTGAAGGAAACCGCGATGAGCAGCACCCCGAAACGTCTCCGTTCCACCGAGTGGTTCGACAATCCCGGCAATCCGGGCATGACGGCGCTCTATCTCGAGCGCTATCTCAATTACGGGCTGACGCGCGAGGAACTGCAATCCGGCAAGCCGATCATCGGCATCGCGCAGACCGGCAGCGACCTTTCGCCGTGCAACCGGCATCATCTCGAACTCGCCAAGCGCGTCGCGGACGGGATCCGTGCCGCCGGGGGCGTGCCGATCGAGTTTCCGGTGCATCCGATCCAGGAAACCGGCAAGCGGCCGACCGCCGCGCTCGATCGCAATCTGGCCTATCTCGGGCTTGTCGAGGTGCTGTACGGCTATCCGCTCGATGGCGTGGTGCTCACCACCGGCTGCGACAAGACCACGCCGGCCATGCTGATGGGGGCGGCGACGGTCGACCTGCCCGCCATCGTCCTCTCCGGCGGGCCGATGCTGGACGGGCATTTCGAGGGCGAACTGGTCGGCTCCGGCACCGTCGTGTGGGAAGCCCGGCGGCGGCTTGCCGCCGGCCAGCTCGACTATGACAAGTTCATCGACATGGTGGCCGGTTCCGCGCCGAGTGTCGGCCATTGCAACACGATGGGCACCGCATCCTCGATGAACGCGATGGCCGAGGCGCTCGGCATGTCGCTCCCCGGCTGCGCCGCCATTCCCGGCCCTTACCGCGAGCGCGCGCAGATTGCCTATGAAACCGGCAAGCGCATCGTCGCGATGGTGCATGAGGATCTGCGGCCGTCCAAGATCATGACGCGCAAGGCATTCGAGAACGCCATCGTCTGCGCCTCGGCGATCGGCGCCTCGACCAACTGCCCGCCGCACGTCATCGCCATCGCGCGGCATATCGGCGTCGAGCTCGACATCAGGGATTGGGACCGGATCGGCTACGAGATCCCGCTGCTGGTCAACATGATGCCGGCCGGCAAGTATCTCGGTGAATCCTACCATCGCGCGGGCGGGCTGCCGGCGGTGATCGGCGAGCTGATCCGCCAGGGCAAGTTCCACGCCGACGCGCTGACCGTCAGCGGCCGCAGCATGGGTGAGGAGAATGAAGGCAAGCGCAGCAGCGATGCCGACGTGATCCGCGGCTTCGACGATCCGCTCGCCGAGCATGCGGGCTTCGCCGTGCTGAGCGGCAATTTGTTTTCCAGCGCGATCATGAAGACCTCGGTGATTTCCGAGGAATTCCGCGCCCGCTATATGCGCCGCCCCGGCGATGAGAATGCGTTCGAGGGCCGCGCGATCGTCTTCGAGGGACCGGAGGACTATCATCACCGGATCAACGATCCCGCGTTGAATATCGATGAAAACTGCATCCTGGTGATCCGCAACAGCGGGCCGATCGGCTATCCCGGCTCGGCCGAAGTGGTGAACATGCTGCCGCCGGATGCGCTGGTGCGCCAGGGCGTGAACCAGCTGCCCTGTATCGGCGATGGCCGGCAGTCCGGCACGTCGGGCAGCCCGTCGATCCTGAACGCCTCGCCGGAATCGGCGGTCGGCGGCGGGCTCGCGCTGCTCAGGACCGGTGATGTCATCCGTGTCGATCTCAAGGATCGCAGCGCCAATATCCTGATCGACGAGGCCGAGCTTGCCGCGCGGCGGGCGGCGCTGACCCTGCCGGATCTGGTCAACCAGACGCCGTGGCAGGACATCCATCGCCGCTTCACCGGCCAGCTCGAAACCGGCGCGGTGCTGGAGAATGCGCCGCAATACCAGCGCGTCGCCGAACGCTTCGGCGTGCCGCGCGACAATCACTGACCGTGTCCCGAAGCTGCCCGGGTTCGGTTCCGGGCGGCTTCGGGGGCATTGAGAACTACATCCGATCCAAAGAGATCGGAACGTGCTCTAACGCCAGAGGTGCCGACCGGCGCCGTCCGTCCCCCGCAGCGCCTGCCGCGCGGCTTCGAGCGCGGCGGGCCCGCCGGCCAGCGAGGGTTTCACCACCTCGAAATACGGTGAGACATCGAAATCCCGCGGCACGAACAGCTGGTGATCCCGCACGCGCAGGATTTCGGCCACGCACATGTCGCAATCATGCGCGTGCGAGCCATGCGGCCCGGTCATCGGCAGGATCGGGTAGAGAACCGCGTGGAATGCCTGCGCCACCAGCGTCGAGCAGATCGCCCGTGTCGGGTCGCCGGCGCCGAAGGCGATCAGCCGGCGGCGCAGATGCACCGGCACCGGCGGTGTGGGGATCGTGTAGCGCAGCAGATCGAACACGTTCCGCAGGTCGTATTGCGCGCCGAGGCGCGAAAGCGCGAAATCCATAACCCTTTGCCGCTCGTTTTCCGACAGGCCGACAGGGCGGCAGATCCTCAGATGGTAGTCCCTGAAGGCTTCGAGCCCGACCATCCGCACGCCTTCCACCACATCGGCTTCGACGAAGCAGGGCTCCGGCGGGTCCGCCGCGGTGCGGCGGCGCAACCCGACATAAAGTGCTACATGCGACCAGGTGGACTGGGTCAGATATTTGATCGCGATGCTGAACCGGCTGTGTCCTTCGACCAGGACGACATCTCCGGGTTCGAGACAGGAAGCGAGCAGCGCAATGTCGGTCGCCGGGGCGATGGTGTGCTGATGGGCGGGGGCGGAGAGAAACCGCGCGAGCCGCCCGCCGATCCAGCCGGCGATGCGGTTCATCCGCCGTCAAACCCTGCTGCGCCGTGTCGGATCAAGCGTCGTTCCCCCTTGGGCCGTATCGTGCCGGCTTTGCCGTGAGGATCATAAGCCGAGGTCAGGAGGGGAGGCAAAGGTCGCGCCGGCTTTTGTCAGTATTCAGTATCCGGTGTCAGTATCCAGGGCTCGCCAGTTCGTCGAGGATCGGGCAATCCGGTCGGTCGCTCCCCTCGCAACTGTTCACCAGGTGGCGCAATTGTGCGCTCATCGCCTGCAATGCGGCGACCTTGGCTTCGAGTGCGGTGATGTGCGCCACCGCGATGGCGCGCACCTCGCGCGAGGGGCGGTTGCGATCGCGCCAGAGCGAGAGCAGGGCCCTGATATCGGCGATGGCGAAACCGAGATCGCGGGCCCGGTGAATGAAGCCAAGCTCGTTCACCAGCGCATCGTCATAGAACCGATAATTGTTGGTCTCGCCGCGCAGGGGTGGGCCGATCAGGCCGATCCGTTCGTAATGGCGGATCATCTTGGCCGAAACGCCGCTCAGCGCCGCGGCCTCGCCGATGGTCATCTCCCTGCCGGTCATGAAACCTGTCTCCCGTCGCGCCCGGTCAGCCCGGGCTGACCTCGTTTTCGGTGACATGCTTCTGACCGACCACCATATACACCGCCGGCAGGACGAACAGCGTGAACAGCGTGCCGATCGACAGGCCCGCGGCGATCACCATGCCCATGTTGAACCGTGCCGCGGCACCAGCACCGCTGGCGATGATCAGCGGCAGGACGCCCAGAACCATCGCGGCGGTCGTCATCAGGATCGGCCGCAGCCGGATGCCGACCGCGTGCTCGATCGCCTCGCGCTTGGTCATGCCGGCGAGCTGCGCCTCGTTCGCGACCTCGACGATGAGGATGCCGTGCTTGCTGATCAGGCCCATCAGCGTCACCAGCCCGACCTCGGTATAGATGTTCAGGCTGAGCCCGAAGCCGAGATAGATGAAGATCAGCGCGCCGACGATCGCCATCGGCACCGACACGAGAATGATCAGCGGGTCGGTGAACGAATTGAACAGCGCGGCAAGGGCGAGGAAGATCACGATGACCGCGAAGCCGAACGTGGCCAGAAACCCGCCCTGCTGCTGGATGAACTGGCGCATCGGCCCGCCGTAATCGACATCGTAGCCGCTCGGCAGGTCTTTTGCTGCGATCTGCTGCAGCACCTTCACCGCCTCGCCGGTGGAAACGCCGGGTGCCGCAACGCCCTGGATGGTTGCCGCGTTGAGCTGCTGGAAGTGGTTGACCGATTCGGGAATGACATCGTTGCGGATGGTCGCGATCGCGCCGAGCGGGATCGGCACGCCGTTGATGTTGGCCACCGGATAGTCAAGCAGTTGCGACACGTTCAGCCGGCTCTTCTGCCCCACCTGCGGAATGACCTTGTAGGAGCGGTCATCGAGGCTGAAATAATTGACGTAGAGCCCGCCGAGCGCCTGCGCCATCGCCGCGCCGACCTGGCTCATGTCGAGCCCGAGGGTTGCCGCCTTGGCGCGGTTGATGACGACCGTCGCCTGCGGCTGGTCGATCTTCAGGTCGCTCTGCAGGAAGATGAACTTGCCGGTTTTCAGCGCGGCACCCAGCACTTTTTGCGCCACCCCGTTGAGCGTGCCGAACGGATCGGTGGTCTTGATGACGAACTGCACCGGCAGGCCTTGCGAGCCAGGCAGCGGCGGCGGCTGGAACGCGTCGTTCTGCAGCACGGTCGAGTTCGTCGTCCGCTCCGTCCAGGGCTTCAGCACCATGCCGGAGATCGCGAAGGTCGGCGTCTCGAACTGGAACGTATGCCCGACCGATTTGTGGGACATCATCAGCCGGTTCAGCTCCTGGTCCCAGAGCAGCTTCTGCTGCAGCGTGGCATTCGGCGCCGAGGTGGAGGACAGGATCACCACCCCCTGGTCTTCCTGCGGGGCAAGCTCGCTCTTCGCCCCCGCCGCCAGGAAGTAGATGCTGGCGAGAACGATGGCGCCGAAGGTGAGCGTGACCGGCAGGGTCCGCAGGCTGCCGCGCAGCATCCGCATGTAGCGCCGGTGCACGGCGTTGAAGAGGCGGTCGATGAAATGGACCAGCCTTGCCTCCCAGTCGGTGCCGTCGCGCGGGATGTGGTGCAGCAGCCGTGAGGAGAGCATGGGCGAGAGGGTGAGCGCGATGATCGCCGATACCGTCACCGCCGAGACGAGGGTGAAGGCGAATTCGGTGAACAGCGCGCCGGTCAGGCCGGACTGAAACCCGATCGGCACGTAAACCGCGGCGAGGACGACCGTCATCGCGATGATCGGGCTGCCCAGTTCGGCCGCCGCGTTGATCGCCGCGTGCAGCCTCGTTTCGCCATTGTCGAGATGGCGGTTGACGTTCTCGACGACGATGATCGCGTCGTCCACCACCAGCCCGATCGCAAGGACGAGGGCGAGCAGGGTGAGCAGGTTGATCGAGAAGCCGAGCATCAGCATCGCCGCGAAGGTGCCGATCAGCGAGAGCGGGATCGCGATCACGGGGATGAACACCGAGCGCGGGGTGCCGAGAAAGGCGAACACCACCAGCACCACGATCAGCAGGGCCTCGATGAGTGCGGCGACCACTTCGTGGATCGACGCGTTCACGAAGGCTGCCGAGTTGTAGACGATCGCGCCGTCCAGCCCCGCCGGCAACTGCTTTGCGATTTCCGGAAAGCGCGTCTCGACGCCGCGGATCACCGACAGCAGGTTGGCGGAGGGGGCGACCTGGATGCCGATATAGACACCTGGCTTGCCGTCGAAGGCGACTTCGGATTCGTAGCTGTCCGAGCCGAGCTGCACCCGCGCGACATCGCCGAGCCGCACGATTGCGCTCCCCGACTGCTTGACGATCAGGCGGCGAAACGCGGCGGCGCTGTGCAGCGAGGTCGATGCGGTCAGCGTGTCCTGCGTCATCGCGCCCTTGGTGCTGCCGAGCGCGCTGATGAAGTCGTTGCCGGCAAGGGCGTTGTAGACGGTAGTGGCGGTCAGCCCGTAGGCGGCAAGCTTCGCGGGTTCGAGCCAGATCCGCATCGCGAAGTTCTGCGCGCCGAGAATTTCCGCGGTCTGCACACCGGGCACCGATTGCAGCTGCGGCTGGACGACGCGGGTGAGATAGTCGGTCACCTGGTTCGGCGAGAGCACCTTGCTCTTGAAGCCGATATACATCGCGTCGAGCTGCTGGCCGACCTGCAGCTTGAGCTGCGGCTGCTGCGTGCCAGAGGGCAGCTGGTTGAGCACGGACTGGATCTGCGCCTGGATCTCGGTCAGCGCCTTGTCCGGGTTGTAGTTGAGGACGAGATAGACCTTGATCGTGCTGGTCGAGGTCTGGCTCTGCGATGTCATGTAGTCGATGCCGTTGACCTGCGCGATCGCATGCTCGATCGGCGTCGTCACGAAACCGGCGATCGTGTTCGGGTCGGCGCCCGGATAGCTGGTGGTGATGGTGATCGTCGCGTTCTCGGTCTTCGGGTATTCGAGAACCGGAAGACCGCCGAGCGCACGCAGCCCGAGCACGAGGATCGCGGCGCTGACCACGATCGACAGCACTGGCCGCCGGATGAAGAGTGTCGTGAAATTTTTCATGGCGCGCTTATTCGTTCGGCACCGAAGGGTTCGGCAGGTTCTGCGGCAGGATCTTGTTGTTGATCGCCACCGGCGTGCCGTTCTTTAGCTTCACCTGTCCCGCTACCACGACCTCCTCGCCCGGCTTGACGCCCTTGAGCACAGCGACCTGATCGCCCCTGGTCTGCCCGAGCGTGACAAAGACCTGCTCGGCGGATTTGCCGGTCTTGCTCTGCTTGTCATGTTTCACGAGAAACACCGTGTCGCCGTAGGGGTTATAGGCGATCGCGGTCTTGGGCAGGGTGACCTGGTCCTTCGGCGTGCCGATATCGATGCTGACCCGGGCGAACATGCCCGGCCGCAATTCGTCGTGCGGGTTGATCAGCATCGCGCGGATCTGGATCATCCGCGTCGCGGTGCCGACGGCGGAGTCGAGCGCCGTCACCTTGCCGGCGAAATTGATGCCGGGGAACCCGTCAACCGTGACCCCGACCTTCATGCCGGGTTGGATCGTCCGCAGCGCGGATTGCGGCAGGTAGAAATCCACCGCGATCGGGTCAAGCTGCTCCAGCGTTCCGATCGCCGTGCCGGCGGCGAGGAATTCGCCGACATTCACGGCGCGAATGCCGATTCGCCCGGAGAAGGGCGCATAGATCTTCTTTTCCTGCATCAGCACTTTCTGGCTTCGCACCTGCGCCTGCGCGCTGGCGAGATTCGCACGGTCGGTGTCCACCGTCTGCGCGCTGACCGCGCGCGCCTGATATTGCGCCAGATCGCGCCGGTAGGTGATGTCGTCGAGCTTCGCCGTCGCCTCGAGCTGGGCAAGCACCTCGTCGTCGTTGTTGGGGCGAAGCGTCAGCAGCAGCTGCCCCTTCTTCACGTCCTGGCCGGAGCGGAAATCGATCGTGTCGACGATGCCGGCAACTTGCGCCGAAAGTGCCGCACCCTGCAGCGCCACGAGGCTGCCGGTGGCATTTTCGGCGTCCTGGAACGGCGTCTGTTTCGCCACCATCGTTGCCACGGTCTGCGGCGGGTTCTTCAGCTTGGCGATGAATTTCGCGATCATCACGTCGCGGAACGCGCCGAAGCCGAAAATGGCGCCGAGCACCAGGGCCACGAGCACGAGCATCACGATCATGCGCAGCACGACCGAGGGTCTCTTCGCCTTGCGCGCGGGGGTTTCGCTGGCGGTTCCGGGGGTTGGCGCCGTCATGGCAATACTCCACAGCAGGTTTCGACTTGCTTCTTCACGTCATGCCGGTGCCACCAGCCGCCGCCGAGCGACTGGAACAGTGCCGCCGTGTCGGCATAGCGCTGGGCGGTGGCCTTGATGCGGTTGATCACCGCGGTTTCGTAGGTCTGCTCCGCGGTCAGCACCGTGGTATAGGGCACGCCGCCCAGGCGGAACTGGCCTTCGACGAGGTCGAGGCTGCGCTTCGCGTCCCGCTCGGCGGCGGTGTCGGCGGCGAGGGCAATGGCGTCGTAATGCAGCGCTTCCAGCGTGTCCGCCACGTTCTGGAAGGCGAGCACCACGGTGTTTTCATAGGTCTCGGCCGCGGCCTTCATGGTCGCGACCGCGGCGCGGCGCTTGTAGAACAGCGTCCCACCCTCGAAGAGCGGTTGGGTGAGTCCGGCGGCGAGATTCCAGATCAGCGTCTGCGGCGCGAACAGGGCCTGGCCGTTCAGCGCCTCGTGGCCAAGCCCGGCGGACAGGGTGATTTGCGGCAGCATGTTCGCGGTGGCGACGCCGACGAGCGCTGTGTCCTGGTGCAGCACTGCGGCCGCCTGCCGGATATCCGGGCGCTGCCGCACCAGCGCCGAGGGCAGGCTCACCGGGAGCTGATCTGGCAGTGTCAGGTCGGTCAGGGTGAAATCGGCCATGTGGAAGCGGCTCGGTGCAACGCCGTCATAGGCCGCGAGCTGGTCGCGGCTCTGGGCCAGCTGCTTGCGCAAAGGCGGCAGCGTTGCCTCGGTCTGGGCCAGTTGCGTCCGCTGGGTGAGGGCGTTCGTCTCGGGAATGCCGCCGAGCGCCACTTGCCGATTCAGAATATCGAGCAGCCGCTTCTCGGAGTCGATTATCTTCTCCGTCGCGGCGATCTGCGCCGTCAGCGACGCTTCCGTCACCGAGGCGGTCACGATGTTCGCGGTCAGCGAAAGATAGCTGGCCTCAAGCGCGAAACGCTGCTGCTCGGCCTGGGCGCGCAGGCCTTCCACCTGCCGGCGCGTGGCGCCGAACACATCCGGCGCGTAGGAAACCGCCACCGAGGCGTTGCGCAGCGTGTAGGTCGCGCTGGCGCCGGTGGATCCGACCCCCGTTGTGCCCAGCGCGCTGCGCAGCCGCTCCGCCTGGAAGCTGCCGGACATCGAAGGAAAGAAGCCGCCTTCTGCTGCCCGCGTGCTGTCCCGCGCGGCGAGCAGGGTGTCCTGCGCGGATTTCAGGCTCGGATTGTTGGCCAGGGCGCTGCGGATCAGCCCGTCGAGCTGCGGCGAGTGAAACAGCTCCCACCACGCGCCGGCGATCTTTTGCCCGATCACCAGATCCTGTGCCGCTCCACCCTTGCCGCTGGACGAAACCGTCCGGTGGGGCAGGGGGGTGGTGGTATAGTCGTGCAGCTTCGGTGCGGCGGGCTGGCGGTAATCGGGCCCGACCGCGCAGCCCGCGAGCAGCGTGGTGCCAAGCAGGGCCGTTGCCAGCCCGGCACGGCGACGCATCGGAATAACAGTGGACTTCATGATATATGACACCTGTCGCGCGCTGCCTGTCTGGTCCGGTTCGGTCGCGAGCAAGCGCGCAAAAGCCTCCTCGATCGACGTATGGAAACTATCGAGTTTCCCGCCGTTGCGTCAAGATGCGCGGTGCGGAAGTTTTTCATATTGAAATTAGCTAGCTTTCTTGCGAATTGAGGAACCAGCGAGGAACCGACCGATGAACATTGTCACCAGGGTCTGCCGCCGGCGCGATACCGCCGATGCGGCGCGACAGCGGCGGGATGCGCTGATTGAAACCGCCGAGCGGATATTCCTGCGGAAAGGATATCACGCCACGACCATGGACGACATTGCGGCCGAGGCCGGCATGTCGAAGCGCACGCTCTACCAGCTCGTCGAATCGAAGGAGGACCTGTTCACCGCCCTTCTCGAACGCCGCCGCCGCCCGCTCGACGTCTCCGGGATCGAAACCGCGGGTCGTCCGGTGGCGGACGTGCTGAACGACATGATCCGGCTCTGGGCGCACCACGTCATGAGCCCGTCAATCATCGCCCTCGCGCGCCTGATCATGGCCGAATACATGCACGGGCGAACCCTCTCCCGCCTGCTCGACCGCGAGGGCGCAAAACCCTGCCGCGATGCGCTGCGCGACTATTTCGCCGCCTGCAACGCCCGCGGCGATCTTGCGATCGATGACCCAGAGGAGACCGCGCACATGCTCTACGGCATGGCGATCGGCAACATCCACATCGAAATGCTGCTCGGCATCGGCAAGACCCGCACCCGCGCGGAGATCGACGCCCGCATCGCCCGCGCGGTGACCCTGTTTCTCAACGGCGCCCGCGCTGTTGGTCAAGGCGCCGTGCCGGTTCGCGAAACTCTCGCGCAGGGGTGAGCGGCTGAATGCCCCTCGCGGGGCGGTCTGGGAGCGCGCCGCCGGCCCGGCATGGTGCTAACAGGCGCTTCAATGTATCGATGGCGTGTGATCCGCCTTTCGTGATCCAGCCCGCCCCGACATCGCGAGGAACCAGACAAGCGTGAGTGCGACACCCCCAGCCGACCGTGCGGCCCCCGCTGCCAAGACAATCATGATCGACGGCCGCAATCTCGAGCTCGAACGCGGCACCGGTGTTGCGACCTATGCGCGCAATCTCAGCTACTGTATCCGCGATCTCGGCTATCGGGTTGGCGTCCTGTACGGTAACAAGCCGTCCGCCAAGATGAGCCCGGCAATGAAGGAGGTGTCGTTCTTCGACACCTACCAACCGCGCATCTCCCCGCTTGGCCAGGCCTGGAAAGACGTGCTGAACTGGGGCCGTGCGCGGATCGGCTTTTCCGCCACCCAGGTGCCGATGAGCGGCCTCGTGATCGCGGACTCCTTTGCATCCCGTCTGCCCTATTTCGATGCCATTCATAACAGCCCGGATCTGTTCCGCGTCTCGCATGCGAATTTCAGCCGTTCCGCGCCGCTGCGCCGGGTTCGGTTCGAGGCGCCGCCCGACCTGATGCACTGGACCTATCCCCTGCCGCTGCGCGCGCCGGGGATGCCCAACGTCTATACCCTGCACGATCTCGTCCCGCTGCGCCTGCCGCACACGACGCTGGACAACAAGCGCCGCTATTTCAGGCTTGTCTCGGCGATTTGCGACCAGGCGGATCATATCGTCACCGTCTCCGAATCATCGAAGGCGGATATCGTCCGGCTGTTTGGCGTGTCGCCCTCGCGGGTGACGAACACGTACCAGTCTGTGTACGTGCCCGAAATCTATCTCAACCGGCCGGCCGACGCCATTGCCCGCGAACTGGAGGGCATATTCGGCCTCGAATATCGCAAATACTACCTGTTCTGGGGTTCCATCGAGCCCAAGAAGAATATCGGCCGGATGATCGAGGGATATCTTTCAAGCGGCGTGCCCACGCCGCTGGTGATTGTCGGCGCGCAGGCCTGGAAATCGGAGCATGAACTCAAGCTCCTGGAAGACCTGCAAACCGGAACGGGCCGCCGGAACAACATCATTCGCCTGAACTACGTGCCCTTCGCCCTGCTGATGACGCTGATCAGCGGCGCGCGTGCGGCGCTGTTCCCCTCGCTTTACGAAGGGTTCGGCCTGCCGGTGCTGGAGGCGATGCAGCTCGGCACGCCGGTGATCACCTCGAACGCCGCCTCGCTGCCGGAAGTCGCCGGCGATGCCTGTGTGATGGTCAATCCCTATGAAACCAGGGCAATCTCCCGCGCCATCGCCATGCTGGATGGCGACGAAGCCCTGCGGGATGACCTCGCGAAGCGCGGCCTGCGCCAGGGGGCACTTTTTCCCCCGAGGCGCATGCCAGTAGACTAGATACTATTTATAAAAAATTGCTTTGATATTTATTGGAAAATTTTATGTATTCCAATTTATACCGCAAAATACATTAAAAAACATCTATATCGATTTCTGCCGGCAAAAACCCATCTCCTCGAACCACGCAACCCCTTCTTTTACAAGAGTAGGCATAAGAACGTATTGTCCTGGTTCAGGCGGAGCCTGCACGTTGATCGTCATGTTGAGCCGCATGCCTGGGGCGATCCCATTAGTGGAGATCGCTGTCCTGACACCATCGAAGATGACCATATGACCGTTACGATCGCGCCAGTGATAGCTGGCGTTAAGAGCCTGACCGCAAAAGATAGTTGAGCGATTTCAGCGAGTTGTGATTCAGTTCGTTTGCGAAGACGAGCGGAGACACGATGGCCTGGACTGAAAT